>URVS01000049.1 GCA_900551385.1 uncultured Mollicutes bacterium
TTCTGATTCAGCTGATAGATCTCACTGTTTTTATCTACCGCTGACCATAGCTGATCTAATCGCTCAATCTCACTCTTAGCATCATCCACTGCTTTTTGCGCATTCTTTCCATATGCTTTCAGATTCATATAGGTATCCATGGCAAAAACTTGCGCACTTGCTTCCTGTGTACTTGCTTCACTACTTGTTTCTGTCTTCTTTTCGTCCTGTTTCTTGGCACATCCGGCGAATGATAGTACCCCTAAAACACTGATCATCACTATGCATATTAACTTTTTTAGTTTCATTTATTTCATCCTTCTAGGTTAGTATTTCCTAACCTATAGTTTATAATTTTTTTAATTTTGTTTCAAGAATAGTAAGTGAGTTTTTTTTTCATTAAGAAAAAAAGGAACTGTCTTTTCTGACAATTCCTTTTTTGACGTTCTATTCTAACCGTTATTTCTTAATCTCATAGTATCCGCTTGCTTACTTTGACATAATACATCCGTTTTTTCTTTGGAAGTTTTACTGTCTTTTCTAAGTGTTTTGCAGATGTTTTTACTGTCTTAACTGGTTTTTTCTTACCTCTCTCATAGATCGTAAACTTAAATCCACCTTGATCTGCAACTGTTAAAATTTTCAATTTACTTTGCTTTTTGCTAGATTTTACAGATACTTTATACCAACGGGCTGCTTTTTCATTCATTGTATACATCTCTGTTGCATTTAGATTCTTTGCTTTGGATTTCTTATAGGCAACTTTCTTTTTGGCATAATTTTTTGTCGTATACAACATTGTATTGAGCTGCTCTTTTGGAGCCTTCAATACTAGACGGTAATTTCCTTTACTAAGTCCATAACCTACTGCAATCTGTGTTTCGTCTTCGTTTGTTGGTTTAAATGACTTTGTTCTTCCGATTGTGATCCATTTTCCTTTTTCATTTTTCTGAACTTTATAGCTTGTATTTCCACCATCTTCTACCATGGATGCAACAACAAAACCTGCAAATCCTCTTTTTGTCATTTTAAATGTGTGATAAGTTTCTTTTTCTTCACCTTTTTGCATATTGAGGTCGTTTTTTGCTAACCCACCACATTCATTTTGTAATACGTAAGCTGTGATCAATCCTTCTTTACAGTTCTTTGGAAACTCTATATAATAAGTTTCTCCTGCATTTACCTGCGCCTTTACATAGGACAGTGGCAATTTCTTGATCATTTTTTTATTGGAATCATATAGAATTGCTTCCTGTTTATTATCCCCAACAACTGCCAGTCCTAAAGCTCCTGATTCTACTGGAGTGAGCTTGATTAGATCTGGATTTTTAAAATAATTCTGATCATAATATTTGATCCCGCCAGTCAGCGCATAATATAAGGCATCTTCAAGAGTTCCAAATTTGTATGCTTTAATTTCTTTTTGATTCCATTCTTGAATTAAAGAAATATAATCTAAATCATTATCAAATCCATTTTCTAAATAATAATCAATATTAAGCATAGAATCTACTACATCTTGTAATTTATCTGTATCCCACTTTGAATCAATTGCTACTGCTCCTATTATTGCTTCAAATAAATCTTCTTTTACTGAAGGTTCATTTTCTTTATGATCTTTTTTATCCCCTTCACCCATAAATAAATATTGATTTAAATTTAATATATCTATTCTTTTCGCTAACATTTGTTTATCTACTAATTTAGATTTTAAAATAGTTAATGATCCTTCATTTTGGCCATCAAAATAAAATTCATCATATTCTTCATCATTATCAAAATCTTCATCTTCGCTGTTTAAATGTCCGAAGTGATAAGCTAGAGTTTTAGTGACAATAAAGTCTAAAGCTTTATCTCCTAAAAATTCTAATTCTTCATTATCCATTCCACCATTTTCATTAGCGTATGAGCTTCTTGTAAATGCTTGATAAAGCAAATCTTCATTTTTAAATTGATAACCAATTTGATTTTGTACTTCTTTAATATTGTCGTTTAAGTTTTTCATAAAAATATTCCTCCTTGTAAACTTAAACAAGAAACAAAAAAACATCTAATTATTAAAATTATATTATTTACAAAATAATCATATAAATCATTAATGATTATTTATTTACTCAATGAATAAGTAATTAATCATATTTTGTTTTATGTTACCATTTTGTAACGTCAATTTGTCTCTTGACAAAGTTATTATATCAAATAATTAAAAAAATATGCAACAAATTTTTATGTTGCATAAAAAAACTATTATTACAGAATATAAAAACACTTTTATCAAATCATTAAATTAATAAGATATTTATAAACTAAGCGATATATTTTTTTAATAATTCATTAGCTTTCTTTGAATCAGTAAGGAATAAATAACCCATAAGAGAATCAAAAGCTAATTTATATGTATCTTGATTTAAATCATTATCTAACATAAATAAATGGCCTTCTAATAATTCTTTACCATATTTAGCTAAATTTTCATTTGATAATAAATCTTTTTTATTATTTAATTTTTGATTTGTTAAATAATATGTACATATAGCATTACCAACTTTTGCTAAAGCTGAACAATCAACAATTTTAGAATTATTTTCATTATTAAATGCTTTAGCGTATTCAGGCATAGTTAAAGATATAATAGCTAATTCTATATCTTCTACTACTACACTTAATTTTTTAAAGAATGCAAGTGTTTCATTTTTCATTTCATCATATTTTTTCATCATAATCTTTTTCACCTTTATATTAATATAACATCTTTTTGATGTTTTCGTATAGATTATATTATTAGTTTAATATTTAAGAAACCAATTTTTTATTTATTTTTAGCTGTTCTATTGGATAAATCTTAATAAAATCCTTTATGTAGTTTAGTATTCCACTTTGAACCTCATATATGCAGTCCAAATCTTCCTTTAACCTAGTTTCCTCTGCATATATAGGTTCTCCGCTTATATTAAATTCATTAACTGATGGTGAAAATGACGTTAAAATTGTTTCTAAAATATAATAATCTTGATATATTGTACTCTTTATCTTTTCACGCTCAGAAAAAAATGATTCTATTTGTATTTGCTTATCATTCATATATTGGGGCTCTAACTGTAAAAAATACAAACCTTTAATTTTATTAGGCACCATTTTTTTTATAAAAAATTGACAAGTTCCCTTTGCTACAAAATCAAAGAACAATATATTTTTATTCTTTTCGCATATTTTCTTTAAATATTTTTTGTAGTTCAAATATTTTTTCCATGCTTCACCTATAATTATTTCTTTATATTTTAATATACCTTGTTGTGTGTCATCTATTTGTTTTATATCTATCTTATTAACATCAATGCCAAATCTTTTTTTTAGGCATAAATCCATGTTTCCTCCAAATTTCATATCATCAACATAAGCAATATCATCTTCTGATAAAGTGCCTGCTCTTATAGCTGCAGTTCTTGAAGTTAAAACATAATGCGTTTTTCTATTTGGATATAAGATTTCATATATTTTTTTTATCAAATATCCATCTCTTGCAGAAAGCCAAATCTGACAATCATTGCACTCTCTAGTCTTTTCTTCAAACCACTTAACAAAATCCATAATCAATGGTGCACAAAATGAATAGCCTATCGTTTTATTATTTTGTATACAAATATCTTTTTCTAACCTTTCAAACACAAAAGGATTGTTAAAAATATTTGATATAAATAATCCAATTTTTATTTTTGAATCCAACTCCATATCCGGTTCAACATCCGGCATAAAGTTTGTTCCGTAAAATAAATCTTCACAGCTATATATTTTATACGAATTTATACCCGATTTAATTGCACTTTTATAGTCACTTAGATAATCATCACCAATATGAAGTATTTTCTTTTTAGGATAATCTTTTTTTACTATATCAAATAGACCTGTATCTTTTCCCCTTGTATACTCTGATGATGCATAAATTTTTTTAATCCCATAAATAGAATTATCATTCAGGATACTTTTTATTTGCTTTTCAGAATAATATGTATCTGTAACAACAATTGCTTCTTTCCCTTTATTTATGCAATAATTTAAAACTTCTACTAATTCTTCTCTTCTAATAATTACACTTTTGTCAATTTTAAACTCTTCTTCTGCAAAATCAATACCACTAAAAAAAACGCAATCTTCGTAAATTTTCTTTAAATTAGGAGCCAGACCAATTGCTGTGCTTTTTTCACTTTTTATCCTTTGATTCACAAACTCCTTTAAACTCATTTCAGTTAAACTGAGCTTATTATATAAAAGCTCAAATAAATCATATCTAGAAAATAACTGTCGAGTTATAAGTGTATTGAAGCAGTCAAAACTTATAACATCTGCTTCTTCTATTTTATTCATCAAATCCTTTTTATAATATGGTTTCAATTTCCCCAAAGTGCACTTACTTTGTTTTTCTTCCAAAAGATTATTTCCATAAACATCATAGATTTTAATATTATTTTCATTACACTTATCTTTTATTCTTGTAACTATAGCTCGACATGAGCCTGGTCTCGCAATTACTATAATAGCCTTTATCCCAATTTTTATAGCCTTATTTAAAGAGATAATATTATACCCATAAATATTTCCATTATCTCTAAATCCATCTAGTAATCCAACAATTTCTACGTATTCATTTATTTCTGGTATATTTTTCTCTGTTTCTTTTCCTATACCATAAATTGCTATTTTCCCATCAATATTTTTTAAATATTTTTCTAATTTCTTAAAAATCATATATTTACTTTCTTTAAATATTTTTCTAAATCTGCATTATCACCAATCATTCTTTGCTTTGCTTCAAAAAGAAGTTTGTAAGCTAAATCAATATTATTCAACTCATAGTTACAAATACCATTCCATAGATAATAATTACGTAATGAATATGGTAAATCTGCTAAGCTTTTTTCATATTTATTTTTTTTATACAGAAAAAAGAATTTTTCAAAATCCTCCCTTGCTTCACTAAATTTACTTTGCTTTACACGGCTCATTGCTCTACACCAATAAAACATCTGTTTAGCACAATAATCATCTATATTTTCTTCTTCTATTCTGCCTAAATCATTGACTGCTTTTAAATAATAGCTTTCCTTAAATTCATTACCCATTAACATACTTTTACTTTTTAAAATTATTTGAGAAACCTTTTTATCAAGCTTTTTCTTAATTTTCAAATATTCTGATTTTGTAAATATCATTTTAGACTTCCATATTGATTCTATACTCTTTGAAATTTCCGAGAAATCCAATTCATCTATTCGATATGATACATTTTCATATGTCTCATATAGTTTTTTAATATACCTTTGACTTTGAACCTGTTCAAAATTAATAAACCCATTATCTTCATATGGAGACGGATATAAATTATTAATTAAATATCTTTTGTAGATATCCTCCATTATTTCAACTGCCCTTTTCGCCGCTCCTTGATTTATAACTCCCATTTCATATAAATGATTTTTATTAAATTCTCTCCCATCTGGAATACATTCATTTATTCTTTGATATGGAACACACAATCCGCTTCTTTGTTCTATTTTCTTAAATCTATTAATATGTGCTTCATTATGAGTTAACGTATATTCACTTTCAAACCCCGAAGCTATCAATCCCCTTTTTTCATAGAAGCCTATATCCAGATAGCTGGTCGTCAGCTCTGGTGTAATAATTAAGCAACTCTCTTGAACCAATTGTTCCAAATCTAAATGTTTATTAAGCAATACAAGATTATTGGGTATTTGTCCTGCACTTAACTCATGTATATATTCATAAAGATGTCCACTATTTCTATGAGTGACATTTGAATCTTCTTTTAGAAATCTAGGCTTTACAACTATTTTTTTTTCAGGATGCTTTTGGGCAATATCCAAAAGCATTTTTGCTTCCTGCCTTTTCCCACAATCACCAAATGGAAAATGTCCTGCATCTATAAACAATATTTGTTGATTATTCACTTCTATACTAGTTTTTTTCCTATAATCGAATTTTGGATTTCCAATTACACTTCCTGGTAATGTTTTTATATAATTATCTCTTTCAACAATATAATTATCATTAATTATTGCATTTTTATAATCTCTTTGAGTAAACGTATAATCTGAAAAATTTGCTATTTCATCCATAAATGCTGTAGAAAATGTAAAAATATACTTTCTTACCTCAAGAAATTCTGGCATTGCAGCAAATGATGCAGCAGAATATATAAAATCTGCCTTTTCAATACAAGATTGTGTTAACTTATCAATAGGTTTTACTATAAGCCCATCAAACATTCTTATATGGATATTGTCCATATATTTTGCATATATTTCCACATAATTTCCCTCATTTAACAAAACATCTACAATATGCCTGGTTGGAATGTTGTAAACATCCTTATATAACAAAACCAAAACATTCATAGAACTCTCCTCTCTTTTAACCCACATTCTAATTCAACAAACATCTCTCAAATCTGGATTTCGTAATAAACCTAATACCAGTTTTTTTATTCTTTCTAGTTTCCATATAATCTCTTAACATTGCTGCAATTTCCGTATTACGTTCATTGCAATTCATGGATGCTGATTCTATTTCCATATCACTGTCAATATAATTAGTATGTAATGAAGAATACCCATCAAATCCAGCAAATATAATCTCCTTACAATTAATTTCATCTAATAAGCGCAATAACATTAATGCCGAATTATCCATCAATTTCCAGCCACATTTAACCAGTTTCTTAAAACTTACAATATAATCAGCCTCTTCAATATATTCTTTGTCTATATTAGATGAATATATTCTTCTCTCTCCCGATCTATTTTTTATATTTTTAACTCTTCCTTGATTTGACACAAATACATAATCAGATGTGATAAAATCTGGATTAAAATTTAACGATATTACTACAACATCATTATTTTTTACATACTCTTTTATCTTGTTTTTGTTTTGTAGTATTGATTGTCCTGGAACTATTATCAAAATTCTTTTTCCCTTTAATAAATCTTTTAGCTTTTTTAAAGAAACAAAGTCATCAATATCCTCATCAATCATCTCCATAAAGATTTTGTCCAATAATTCATAATCATATCTTTTACGAGCTTTATCATCAATTTTATTTAATATATACCTCATATTTTTAGAACTAATGCTATGTTTTTTATTAAGATATGAAATATTATTTACATGGGCACCATAACATCCAGCAATAAAATAATCAGTCGAATATCCCCAAGAACATTTTGTTCTAATATTATCCATATAAATATCTATAATATCTAAAATTGAATCCATGTTATATTTTCCCATATATTTTGTATTAATATATTGAACTATTAACTCTGTAGGAGTATTTCCTGCACCTCTTCCCATTCCAGAAAGTGTCCCATCAATAACAATATCTCTTTTTCCTAGACTCATTCGGATAAATTCCTGCGACAAAGCATTTGATAACTGCATATTATTATGAGAATGAAATCCTATCTTGCAAGTCTTTACAAGATTATGATTTATCAATTCAAAAATTCTCTGTAAATCTTCTTGATACATAGAGCCAAATGTATCAACAATTGAAAAGCAGAATGGTTCAATAGCATTTACTTTTTCTATTAAATCTAATAATTCATAATCCGAATAACCCAAAATATCAACAGGTTGTACAAAAACCTTATATCCTTTTTCCCTTATCACTTTACAATTCTCTATAGCTTGAGATATTTCGTTTTTAAAAAAACATTCTCTAATACAATCAATAATTCCTTCCTGTCTATCATCAAGATTCTCTATTGAATATCTACTACAATCTGCTAAAACCGTATATTGACTTTTTTTCTTTTTAGCCGGTAAGTATTTTGATGCTTCTTTCGAATTTTTATATACAGTCTTTCCCTCTCCAAATCCGTCATCCTGGAAGAATCCAACCTCGACAAAATCAATATCAGAATCAATCAATCCACGTGTAATTCCACTAATATTTTCTAAGCCAAACTTTTTATCAATTAAATATGCTCCATCTCTTAATGTACAATCCAAAACATTTATTCTTGACATATTTATCTACCTCGAATTATTTTCATGTATATAGCATCTGCAATATCAAAATCATCTTGATAATCAATATCTCTTGCTTCAATTTCTGATATTTCACAAATATATGGTTTCATTCCAACTCTTCTATCATATTTTAAAAATGTATCTTTAGTAAAAACATAGGCTCCTGGTGCTTCCGAATATACTGGAACTAAATCCTGAGTCCTTGGAAAATTTTGTATATCAAAATTCATTGCATTACCATTCTGCCATAAAAATTCTTGCAATCTTCTTGCGAGAAAAGCTGAATCATATCTTCCAGTTTGTACTGCTTCCACACATTTATCTATACTTTCACTTCTTGTGAATGGTCCTGTTGCATGGCTTGCAATATAAATATCAGCTTCTACTTCCTTCATAAATTCTCTAATAATATCGTTACAATTTACAACACTTGTATCCAAAAACTCTGGTCTTCTTAAGAATTTTACACCAGGCAATAAATATTCTTTAACTGCTTCATTACTGCAATATACATATACCTCATCAACTTTTTTTGCATTTAAACAAGCCTTTTGTATAAAATTAATTAAAGGCGTTCCATCCGAAAAACATTTCAAATTTTTCCCAGGCACTCTTTCATTATTTAATTTTATTGGAATCATTACAACAACTTTCATTTTTCATTATTTCCTCCTTTTTACATACTCTTTTATATACTGCTCTATATCATATTGCACATCATAATTTCCAGGATTTATTTTCCTACCTATATAAAAATTTTTATCTAAATCTAATTTTTCAATAATTGACGGATATACAATTTGTTCATGATATATTAAATCAAATTTAATTTCATATTTTTCTCTTAAATCGAGCATTTTACATATTTTATCTATTATTTTCTTAAACATTATCTTTGTTGGATGAGACCATGACCTATAAAGATATTCCTTATAATTTTTAGCAATTATATCTGTAACCTGTATGTCGCAATTTTTTTCTAATTTTTCCAAACTTCTTAATTCTTTTAAAAAATACGAATCAACTTCTTCTTTTTTATAAAAGTTAACATCACATATATTACTTACTATATCTTCACACCCCATTCCTTTTTTTAACATATAATTAATATTTATATCTCCCCATGTAAAATAGTCCAACATTGACGTTTTTACTCTAGTATTAGTTTGTGGGAAATACCCTTTAAACATTGCATTTGATATAACAAAA
>URVS01000050.1 GCA_900551385.1 uncultured Mollicutes bacterium
CATTTCAGCACTTTTAACATCCATCAAAACAAATCTATCACTATTAACAATAAATGATGAGTATAACTCTTTTAAAGTCTCAAAAACTTCATCATTTTGTGCACCAATAATTACACGGTCAGGATGCATACAATCAGCAATAGCTACCCCTTCCTTTAAAAATTCGGGATTGCTGGCTATATCAATTTTAATATCTTTATTTAAATTAGATTCTATTACTTTCTTAACCTTAAAAGCAGTGCCGACAGGAACAGTAGATTTAATGACAATTAATGAATCCTGGCTAATAACATCAGCTATTTCTGAAGCTACATCATAAACATAATCTAAATTAACGCTACCGTCCTCATGTTCAGGAGTTCCAACAGCTATGAAAATAATATTGGAATTGTCTAAAGCCTCTTTTAAATCCGTGGTAAAAATTAAATCTCCCTTTTTTTGATTGGATTTAACTAATGATGCCAAATTAGGTTCATAAATAGGTAAGATATTATTTTTTAAATTAGCTATTTTTTCCAAGTCATTATCAACACAGTAAACTCTATTTCCCATTTCTGCAAAACAAGTTCCGGTAACAAGACCTACATAGCCAGTTCCAATAATTGTCAGTTTCATGAAAAATAATATCTTATTTAAATAATTTAAAGTTTATTATGGCTCCGCCAAAAAGTCAGCTGATTTTTTTATCTGTTTACTAGCATAATATTTTTTATTAATAACTTTGATTTAAACAGAACAAAAACTATAAAAACACTTAAAAAAATAAAAATCGTTATTTCATTTTCCAAAAAATAATAATTAATTGGATAAAATGAATCCATATTAATTCAGATACCATTAAAAATACATTTATATTGAATTACTCTTCCAACAAGATAATATTTTTAGGATCCACCTTTAAATAATCAGGAATTACAAATTCATGATCATGTATTTTTTTATCTAATTTCCACCATAATCCATTTGCCAACGTTATTTGCCATTCAAAAGGTATTTCCAATTTTGTTGCGTTTATAGTATCAAATGAATTAATATCATCTTTTTCAGCAGGCAAAAAATCATGTGCCCTTATTCCAATATGAGTAATATCCTGTGAAATTTTTTCAGCTACTTCAAATGTAATTCCCCATTCTAATGATTTAATATGATAATCATCTATTATTTCAACTTTAGAAATATTTTTACATCCTGTAAGTCTAGCAACCTGAACTTTTTTTGGATTCTCAAACACATCGTGAGTAGTTCCTTTTGCAATAATTTTACCCTTGTCCAATATTAAAAGCTCATCGCAAAACTGAAATACTTCATCACGATTATGGGTAACAAGAATAGAAAATCCGTCAAAATCTTTCAGTATATTACTAAGTTCAATACGTAATTGTTCTTTTAGAAATGTATCCATTGCACTAAACGGTTCATCCAACAGTATAACATCCGGACTGTAAGCCAATATACGGGCCAAAGCTACTCTTTGCTGCTGACCTCCAGATAATTCTCTAGGATATCTCTTTTCCAAACCTTCTAAACGAAAGCGTTTAATCATATCAGTTAACCTTTTTTCATCATAATCTTTAGGTAAACCAATAGCAACATTTTCCTCTACAGTCATATTCGGAAATAATGCATAATTTTGAAATAAGTATCCTACATTTCTTTTTTGAGGCTTTAAATTAATTTTTTCATTAGAATCATAATAAACAGTTTCATCATTTGTAGTTAAACTTATAACGCCATTATCTGGATTTACAATACCTGCAACAGATTTTAAAGTCATACTTTTACCACAACCTGAAGGACCTAAAATACCTAAACATCCTTTTTTCAATTCAAAATCCACATTTAAGTCAAATTCTTTAAGTTTCTTTTGAATATTTACTTTTAACAATTCATTACTCATAACATATTCCCCAAATTATTTCCACTGCCTTTCCTTACGTATTGAAACATAATCCATAATAAAAATAGCTATAAATGATATAATAACAATGAATATTACATAATTAAAAGCATCTCCCATATTACCGGCAGCTACTTCAGAATAAACTGCCATTGGAAGAGTTCTAGTTTGTCCTGCAATATTTCCTGCAATCATTGCTGTAGCACCAAACTCACCCAAACCTCTGGCATAGGCAAGTATTCCCCCACTAATAATTCCTGGAAGTGCATTTGCAAGCAAAACTTTCCAGAAAATTTTGAACTCAGACATTCCCAATGTACGGCCAGCATCCAATAAATTAGAATCTACCTGTTCAAATGCACCTCTGGCAGAACGATACATTAAAGGAAAAGACATGACCACTGCAGCGATAACTGTTGCAGACCATGAAAATGCTATTTTCACAGCAAAAAAGTCTACAAAAAACTTACCTATCGGACCCCTAACACCAAAAATATACAATAAAAAGAATCCTACAACAGTAGGAGGCAATACAATTGGAAGTGTAAAAATACCGTCAAGTACAATTTTTACTGAATCATTTTTAAGTTTAACAATGCCCCAGGCAACTATTAATCCTAAAAAAAAGGTTATAAAAATTGATAAACTTGCTGTTTTCATTGAAATAAAAATTGGAGTCCAATCAGTCATGTCAATAATTCTCCTTTAAATTATCATGTTGATTTTAAGTTATAAAGTTTATTCATGAATTGTAAATCCATATTCAACAAATACATCTTTAGCTTCTTTACTTTTTAAGAATTCCATGAACTTTTGAGTAGCATCCTGATGCTCTGAGTTTTTAAGTTCAGCTACCGGATAAATAACTGGAGTTTTTAAAGCATCATCTGGAGCTTCACAAACTACTTTAACATCATCATTAGATTTGGCATCAGTAGAATATACGATACCGCATTCAGCAGACCCCTGAGCTACCTGATTTAATACAGCAGTTACATCAGTACCTAAAGACAATTTGGATTCAACACTGTCCCATACACCAAGATTGGTTAATACTTCCTTACCATATTGACCGGCAGGTACTGAAGAAGGATCCCCCATAGCAATGTTACCGTCTACATTTTTCAAATCCTCAAATGAAGATATGTTTAAGTCGGAATCTTTAGGTACAATCAAAACAACTTTATTTTCTAAAAATTGAATGTTAGTACTGTTATCAATTAAACTTTCATTAACTAATTTGTTCATCTGTTTATTACCTGCAGACATAAATACATCTGCATCCAAACCATTTTCGATTTGTTTTTGTAAATCACCGCTTGAAGCATAAGTTGGAGTGACTTTTACCCCAGGATATTTTTCTTCAAACATTGGAATTAATTTTTCATCAAAAACATTTTTTAAACTAGCCGCAGCAGCTAAATTTACTTCCTGTCCATTTAAACTGTCATCAGTGCTTGCTGAACCGTTAGCCCATATTCCAACACCAACAGCCAACACTGCTATTACAATAACAACAGCTATAATCTTTTTTGAAACCACTATTCATCACCTTTTAAAATAAATCAATACCTCAAAAATTAGTCATAGTAACCTAATTGTCAAATAGGTATAATTATAAGTTTAATTTCATCAATATATAAATATTATCATATCGATTTATTTAGCTCCGTCAAGAACTTTAGTGATTAATGTTCAGAAAAATCTGTTATATTCAAAAAATTAAAAACTAATTGTTTACAATTTTTCAAAAAAATTAAGAATTTTAGTTGTTTATCCAGCAATATAAAATAATAACATTATATTTAAATTTCTAAACATATTTATTATGGTCATTTACTAACTATATTATTATGGAAAAGAGGATTGTCAAAAAAACACGAGAAGAACTCTCACCAATAGGATTTGGAGCTATGAGACTACCTTCAAAAAATGGTAAAATCAACTACAAAGAATCTGAAAAGTTAATACACCATGCAATAGACAATGGAATAAACATTATCGATACTGCAGCTATCTATAATAATGGAGAAAGTGAAAAAGTCCTTGGAAAGGCTATAAAAGGAGAATATAGAAACAAAGTTAAAATTTCTACAAAATTGCCTGCAATGAACATAAAAAAGTATGAAGATATGGAAAAAATATTAAATGAACAGTTAGAAAGGCTGCAAATTGACTGTATTGACTATTACTTTCTACACAATGTTGATTTGAAAGCTATGAACAGACTGCTTAAAAAAGATGTTTTAAAATTCTTATCAAAGGCAAAACAAGAGGGAAAAATAAAATATGTCGGTTTTTCATACCACGGCACTACTGAAGAATTTCCATTATTGCTTGATGCATATGACTGGGATATGGTGATGATCCAATATAATTACTTTGATAACAATGTTCAGGCAGATATTGAAGGCATTCATCATGCAGCATCAAAAGGAATGGGAATTTTTATAATGGAACCTTTAAAAGGTGGAATTTTAGCTGGAAAAATGCCTGATGAAGTTGAAAGTATATTTAAAAAAGCCGACCCCTCAAAAACAAATGCAGAATGGAGCATATCCTGGATTTTAAATCATCCTGAAATAACCTGTGTATTTTCAGGAATGAATAACATAGCTCAAATTGATGAAAATATAGCTATTGGAAATAGTGTTGAACCCCATTCCATGAGTTTGGAAGAACTTGAAACAATTGATTATGCAAAAAGAGCCTTAAAAGAATTGCTTCAAATTAACTGTACAAGCTGTGGATACTGCCTGCCCTGCCCCAGAGGCGTGAATATTCCTGAATGCATGAAAATATATAATGAAAAATATTTATTCAATCAAAAAGGCCTTTTAAATCAAAGCTTAATCGATTATTATTTAACTGTAAGCGGAATTATGATAGACAGTTCAAATGCAGGATTATGTAATGGATGCGGAAAGTGCTTAAGAAAATGCCCCCAACACCTGGACATTCCAAAAGAACTTGATAAAGTTAAAAAAGAATTTGAAGGCCATTTCTTTAAATTTAAAGTATTATTCATAAAAAGTATCGGTATGAAAATATATCAGAAATTTTTTTAAATAATAAAATAAAAAGTGATAAACATGAAACTCGAAGAAATATTAGCTCCATGCCCAAAATGCGGTTCCAAAGATAAACATGTACACAGAAAAATGTTAGACAATCACAGAGCACATGCAGAGTTAGACACTGTAAAATGCGAAGATTGCGGTTATATTTTCTTTGTAAATGATAGTATGGAAGAAGACGAAAAAAAAGAACTTTTAAAAGAATTAAATAAATATTACGGATAAAATGACTTTTCATGTAATGATAATTCCCACTTTAGGTTGCCAATGCAACTGCAAATACTGTTGGGGTTCAGAATCAACAAAAGAAATGATGGACATTAACGTAATTGATGACATTATCACCTGGTTAAAGGATTTCAGAGATGATAAAGTTCATTTTACATTCCACGGAGGAGAACCTCTTCTTGCAGGCTATGATTTCTATGCTGAAGCTTTAGAAAAATTATCAAAAATAGACAATTTAGAAGGTTTTTCACTTCAAAGTAATATCTGGTTACTTTCAGATGAACTAATCGATTTATTTTTAAAGTACAATGTTGCTGTAAGTACCAGTATTGACGGACCTGAAGAAATTAATGACTATCAAAGAGCAGAAGGTTACTTTAAAAAAACCATTGGCAGATATGAAAGAGCAAAAGAAAAAGGATTAAACATAAACTTTGTTTTAACAGTGACTCAATATTCCAAAGACTACAGTGACGAGTTATATGAATTTTTCAAATCCCATGGTATGAATTTAAAAATACATGCTGCACTTCCGTCACTACGTGGAGACAATGCTGACCCATGGGCTCTTGATCAGGAAGAACACGGAAAACTTTTAATAGACTGGCTAGACAAGTATCTTTATGATTTAGATAAATTCAGTGTAATGGATCTTGACCACATTGCTAAAAGTACATTCAGAAGAAGGGGAACATTATGTACGTTTGCAGATTGTATAGGTACAACATTAGCTGTCGGTGCAGACGGTTCAATTTATCCATGCTACAGGTTTGTAGGAATGGATGAATATATTTTAGGCAATGTCAAAGCAAACCCAAGTTTTGATAAGCTAAAAGAGTCTGACGCATGGGCAAAACTTCAAGAATTTAGAGAATATGTTGATGAAAACTGTGCCAAATGCAGATATGTAAAATATTGCGAAGGCGGATGTCCATATAATGCTATTGTAGCCAGTAAAACTCCAAAAGCTGTTGATCCTCAATGTAAGGCTTATAAAATGATTTTTGGTGAAGTTTCTAAAAGACTTAACAAGGAATTTGCAAAAAATGCATTTGGTGGATTAAACGGACCAGGTGTTAAAAAAGAAAATGAAGCTTTCAGTATTATGGATTTGATGATGAAACCATAATATTTTTTTATTTTAATTTTATTTATATAATAAATCATATTTTTTAGAATTAATACTGCCAACTACCTTACAATCAGTTAATTCTTCAATCACACAGAGTTCTTATGAATCTATTTTAAATAATTTGATTTCACCATTAATTTTTTATTAACACTCCCAATTACAGCTCCCACACTTATTTTTACATTCTCTTATTTATTTTTAGTTAAAGAGCATTTAAAAATTACATACATATAATAAAATAACAGATATTACTCTTTTTTATACAATTCATTTAAATATCCTCTTTCAATACACCAATCTTTAAATTCATTGTATTTTACAGGATCTTTTTGAAGATATAACTGCTCATAAAATAATTTATCACTGTGACTGTTCATTTTTTTAATAGACTTTACTATCTGATAATTCATATCTTCACCATAACCCATTTTATCCCTTTTTTTAAGCATATAAATCAATCCATACTAGATATATTATACATACCTATAAATCATAATTTATACACAAAAATATATAAATGTTGTGGTAAAAATAAGTTTAAAAAAAGTTAAAAAGAAATTATAGAAAATGCTTAATTTTAATTTAAAGCTATAATCTCTTTCATATAGTTGATTAAATCGTTTTTAGATTCCTCATCATCCATTGCAAATTCTATGGATGTTTTTAACCATTCCAAACGATTTCCTATATCATATGTTTTTCCTTCAAAAGTATTTCCATAAATTTTATCCAATTTAGCTAAAGCATCAGTAAGTTGAATTTCCCCACCAACTCCAAATCCTGTTTCTTTGATTTTGTCGAAAATATCTGGAGTAAGTACATATCTTCCCATAATAGCCAAGTTAGATGGTGCTTCGTTAACTGGTGGTTTTTCAACAAGTTCATCAATTTGATAGACATCCTGTTCGATTTCAACTCCTTTAATTATACCGTATCTTTCTACTTTTTCCTGAGGTACCCTTTCAAGAGAAATAGCTGATGCTTCATATTTGTTATAAATATCTATTAACTGTTTTGTACATGGAGTTTTTCCTTTTGTTATTGTATCTCCAAGCATTACTGCAAATGGTTCATCACCAACATGTTTTTTAGCACAATAAATTGCATCACCTAATCCTTTTTGTTCTTTTTGACGGATATAACAAATATCAGCTAAATCAGTGATATCCTGAACCTGTTTTAAATATTTGGTTTTACCTGCTTGTTTTAAAGTATATTCCAATTCAAAGGATTTATCAAAATGATCTTCAATAGAACGTTTGTTTTTACCAGTTACAATCAAAATATCATCAATACCCGAAGCTACAGCTTCCTCAATAACATACTGAATAGTAGGTTTATCAAAAACAGGCAACATTTCTTTAGGTTGTGCTTTAGTAGCTGGTAAAAACCTAGTTCCAAAACCAGCTGCCGGAATTACTGCTTTCATTTAATTATCACCATCCTAATTTAATTAATCATAATTTTTGTTTTGATTGGTTAAATAGTTAATTATTTTTTACATCTCTTACAAAATTTCGCCTAATTTATCTAATATATATTCAATACTGACATCATAACATACAATTGTTTTTTGAGAAGACTTCTCACCTTTTGAAATACTTACATCGCAATTAAAAATTTTAGATAACTCTTTTACAATTTCCTTATTGGCCTTGCCTTTTTGGGGAATTTGCTTAATACGTATTTCAAACCTGTTTCTCCATTCATTAAAACCTGAAATTTGAAATTTATTTGAATTTGGAGAAACCTCAATATCTACAAAAACATTATTATCTGCTGAAGAAATTGCATTCAAATAGTTATTAGACATTATAATCAGAAAAATAGTTTATCAATAAAAGTGCGGGAGACGGGACTTGAACCCGCGAAGGGACTAACCCAATAGGCCCTCAACCTATCGCCTTTGACCACTCGACCACCCCCGCATTACACATAACAAAAGTAGTTATTAAAAGATGTGTTTTTTAAAGTATATAAACTTAACTATTTTAGATTAATAATAAAAATTGATTTTTTAATTCCAATGTCTAATTAATCATAATCCATCTTTTTAATAGCATCATAAACTCGTTTACAATTATTTTTATCATTGAACTCAAAGAAATCATCAACTCTTTTAATATATTGGTCTTTCATTTCACATTCATTTTCAACATATTCCATTATTAAATCAATTAATTCCTCATGATTATCAACAACTTCTCCAAAACCCATTGTTTTATAATCAAAATAGCTTTCTTCAAGATCAAAATGGTAATCCTTAGCATAATGATAATAAATAACTGGCTTTTTTAAATAAGCAAAATCAAAAGCTATTGAAGAATAATCCGTTATTATCAAAGAAGCATGTGTAAAAATATCATTATAACTATTGGAAGTTGAATCAATTATTACATAATCATTGGTTTCAAATAATTCCATGAATCTGTAAACATTTGGATGCGGTTTAAAAATCAATTTATAACCATGTTTTTTGCAAAAATCAATTAAACGGGAATCATTAATTAAAGAATTGTATATCATGAAGTAGTTTGATTTTAATATTTTTTCTTTGGTTGAATGAAGAAAATGCCTTCTCCAGGAAGGCATAATTACAATTTCCCTATAATCCTCTTTCTTCTCCAGAGCATCATATCTAGGAAAACCCAATAACTGAGGAACATCTTTATGATAGTTATAAGGATACTTAAAAAAGGATTCCAATTCAAGTTTTGATGCAGTTACAATTAATGAAATGTTTTTATCTGCTTTATTAAGCCACATGGAAATATTATCCTTTGTAATGCCATGCTGTAAAAATACAAGTCTAAATTTAATAAGACCTGATAAAAAAGGATAATTACCCCAGA
>URVS01000051.1 GCA_900551385.1 uncultured Mollicutes bacterium
AGGCAACCGTTTCTAAAGTCAGTGAAGAACAACTATTTTATTTAATGAGTAGAGGATTATCAGAAAAAGATGCTACTCAAATGATTATTATGGGCTTTATTGAGCCATTCTCAAAAGAATTACCGATGGAATATGCTGTCGAATTAAATAGACTTATTAAAATGGATATGGAAGGAAGCATTGGTTAATATGAATTACGATTATGATATTATCGTTGTAGGAGGTGGACATGCTGGAATGGAAGCAGCTATGGCAGCTGCTCATATGGGCATGAAAACATGTTTAATAACTCTTAATTTTAATAAAATGTCAAACATGCCATGTAATCCATCTATTGGTGGATCTGCTAAAGGCATAGTAGTTAGAGAAATAGATGCATTAGGTGGCATGATGGGTAAAGGTGCTGATAAAGGAGCTTTACAAATAAAAATGCTTAATACTGGAAAAGGACCTGGAGTACAATGTTTAAGAGCTCAAGAAGATAAATTAGATTATCCAAAAATCATGCAAGATTATGCTTTTCATACAGAAAATCTTACTTTATTAGAAGGCATGGTAAATGATATATTGCATGATGAAAATAAAGTATATGGAGTAAAAGTTAACAATAAAGATTTAACTTCAAAAGCTGTTATTTTAACAACTGGAACATATATGGAAGCTAGAGTTTTAGTAGGACATCAAGCTTTTGATAAAGGACCAGATGGAGAAAAATCTACTCATGGTTTATCACCTAAATTACAAGAAATGGGTATTAAAATTTTAAGATTAAAAACTGGTACTCCTCAAAGAATTAAATCTTCTTCTATTGATTATGACAAATTAATTCCACAATATGGTATGGAAGGTAATTTATGTTTTTCTTATGATAATGAAGAATCTTTACCATTAAATAAACAAATAAAATGTTATTTAACTTATACTAATGCTAAAACACATCAAATTATTAAAGATAATTTGTTAGCTTCAGCAATGTATGGAGGAATAGTTACAGGAGTTGGCCCTAGATATTGCCCGTCTATTGAAGATAAAATTGTTAGATTTGCTGATAAAGAAAGACATCAATTATTTTTAGAACCAGAATCAATTCATACTGATTCAGTTTATTTACAAGGCTTTTCTACTTCAATGCCTGAAAATATACAATTACAAATGGTACATTCACTAAATGGTCTTGAACATGCTGAAATATTAAAATATGCTTATGCAATTGAATATGATGCAATATATCCAACTCAATTCGATGCTACTTTAATGGTAAAAAGGTGGCCTGGGCTTTATTGTGGAGGACAAATATGTGGTACATCAGGTTATGAAGAAGCAGCTGGTCTTGGTTTAATGGCAGGTATTAATGCTTCATTAAGAATAAAAAATGAAGAACCACTTATATTAAGAAGAGATGAATCTTATATAGGAGTCATGATTGATGATTTAATCAATAAAGGAACTAAAGAACCATATAGATTACTTTCATCAAGAGCAGAATTTAGATTATTAATTAGACATGATAATGCTGATATCAGATTAATGAAATATGGCCATAGAGTAGGTCTTATTAATGATGAAAAATATCAAAAATTCTTAAAAAAATGTGATTTAATCAAAGAAAATAAAGAAATCTTAGAGAAAACAATTCTATCTGGCAATAAAAAAATGGTAGAAGAAATGACTTCACTTGGTATTGAAAATTTTAAAGGTGGAATTACAGTTAGTAATTTATTGAAAAGACCAAATATAACATTTGATATGATAAAAAATTATGCTCCTATCAAAGAAGGTCTTGATAAAACTGGTGAAGAACAATTAGAAATTCTTGTTAAATATGAAGGTTATATTGAAAAAGAAAAAAAAGAAGCAAGTAGATTATTAAAACTTGATGATATGAAAATACCACCTCATATAGATTATCATTCAGTTGGAGGATTAGCGCTTGAAGCAAGAAGTAAATTAAGTGAAGTTGAACCATTAACTATTGGTCAAGCTTCAAGAATTTCTGGTGTTAACCCTGCTGATATTGCTCAATTAATTATTTATATTAAAAAGGTTAATTCACATGAATAAAGAAACTTTCTATAATAAATGCCAAGAAAATGGTTTAATATTAAATACTAATCAAAAAAATCAATTTGATCAATATTACCATTTACTTTATGAAACTAATAAAGTAATGAATTTAACTGCAATTATTGAAGAAGATGAAGTATATGAAAAACATTTTTATGATTCGTTATTATTTTCTTTTGAGCTAGATTTAAATAATAAAACCCTGGTAGATGTAGGTTCAGGAGCAGGCTTTCCTGGTTTAGTTATAGCCATTGCTTATCCATTATGTGAAGTAACTTTAGTTGAACCATTAACAAAAAGATGTAATTTTTTAAATAAAGTTATTGATGAATTAAAATTAAATAATGTAAAAGTAATTAATGCTAGAGCAGAAGATTTATCTATGTATAGATCATCATTTGATTACGCTACAGCTAGAGCAGTTGCTAGATTAAATATTCTTTTAGAATTAATTATGCCTTTAATTAAAGTAAATGGTATCTTTGTTGCGTTAAAAGGTAAACAAGGTAATGAAGAAATTGAAGAAGCTAATAATGCTTTAAAAATATTAAATTCAACAATTATTAAAACTCAACAAATTAATTTAATTACTGATTTAGATAATAGAATAAATATTTTTATAAAATCAAATAAAGATATTGATAAAAAATATCCTCGTAATTATTCAAAAATAAAAAATAAACCTTTATAAAATGAATAAAAATAACAAAAGCATCATCTAATTTAATGGTGATGTTTTTTTGAAACTATTTTTAGCGTTATTAATGTTTTTTTCTACAATTCAAGTAATAAACCCTAATGTAGAATATCAAAATTATGAATGTAAAAGTTATATATTAATTGATGGATATAATGGAGATATTTTAGAAGGTAAAAATTTTCATGATAAAAGATCAGTAGCCTCAATATCAAAAATAATGACTGCTATTTTAGCTATTGAAAGTGAAAAATTATTTTATTCATTTACTATTAATAGTACTGCTTGTAATGTTGAAGGAAGTTCGATGTATTTAAAAGAAAATGAAGAATATCGCTTAATAGATTTAGTGTATGGTTTATTATTAAGAAGTGGTAATGATGCAAGTTACGCAATAAGTGAAATAGTAGAAAAAAATACTTCTTTATTTGTTGAAAAAATGAATCAAAAAGCTCAAGAATTACAAATGAAAAATACATATTTTTCTAATCCATGTGGACTTGATATTTATGATGATGGAAATATATCTACTGCTTATGATATGGCTATATTAATGAAATATTGTATGAATAATGAATTATTTAAAGAAATTATTTCTACTAAAGAATATCGTTTTGATAATCATGTTTATATTAATAAAAATAAATTATTAAAGACATATAAATATTTAATAGGAGGAAAAACAGGTTATACAAGTAAAGCTAAAAGAACATTAATTACTGCTGGTGAAAAAGATAATCAATATTTAATTATGGTTAGTTTAGTTTGCTCAAATGATTATGATTTTCATAAATCAATATATGAAACATATTTTAATGAATATAAATATATAATATTTTTAAATAAAGGAAAAAATTATATTAATCAATATATATTTCTAACTGATAAAATAATTGGTATGAGAATTTCTATAAATATAGAAAAAGGTATCAAAAAATATTATTATAATCAAATAACAAATGAATTAACAATATCATTTATTGATACTAATAAAGTAGAATATGCAGGTGGTAAATATTCTAGAATTTTAATTGTTAATAATTTCTAGTAGACTTTTAATAGATAAAAATTTATTTATTAAAAACTATTTTTCATGTATAATTTTCTTAATGGGAGAAAATTTATGAAAATATGTATTTGTATTGGCTCATCATGCCATCTTAAAGGAACCGAAAAAGTAATTGAAAGATTACAACAATTAATTAAAGAAAATAGATTAATTAATGATGTAGAATTATCAGGCTCATTTTGCTTAGGAAGATGTGCTGAAGGAGTATCTATGCTTATTGATGAAGAACCTATACAAAATGTAAATATTAATAATATTGATGAAATTTTCTTAGAAAAAGTTTTAAAGAGAATAAGAGGATAACAAAAATGTTTTTAAAATTTGATATTGATTCATGTAAAGATTGTTATTCATGTTTAAGACATTGTCCAGTTAAAGCTATTGATTTTACAAATAATAAAGCAGAAATAATTGAAGAACAATGTATATTATGTGGAGAATGTGTCCATGTTTGCCCTCAAAATGCAAAAAAAGTATATTCAGATGTTGATAATGTAAAAAAATTAATAAAAGAAAATGATAATGTTGCTTTAATTGTTGCACCTTCTTTTATTAGTAATTTTAATGTTGATAATTTTCTTTCTTTTGCTGAAAGTTGCAAAAAATTAGGCTTTAAATATGTTGAAGAAGTAGCCTTAGGCGCTAAATATGTAACTAAAGAATATAAAAGATTATTAGATGAAGAAAAATATAAAGTTTTAATTTCTTCATGTTGTCCTGCTAGTAATGATTTTTTAAGAATGTGTTATCCTAATGCAATTAAATATCTTGCTCCTGTAATTACTCCAATGATTGCTACAGCTAGAATTTTAAAACAAAAATATGATGAAAATTTAAAAATTGTTTTTGTAGGGCCATGTATAGCTAAAAAGAAAGAAGCTTTAAATTATCCTGAAGTAGAATATGCTTTAACATTTGAAGAAATTCAAACAATGTTTAATGAAAAAAATATTAATTTTGAACATATAGAAAGCATAAACCATGAAACAAATTTAGCGAGATTTTATCCAATTAATCGTGGAATAATTAAATCATTTGGTGAAACATTACCAGCTAATTATGATTCATTATCTATTGATGGAGGTAATGAATTAAAACAAACTTTAGCAAATATTGAAGAACTTGATCATGTTTTTATTGAAATGAATATGTGTGAAGGTGGTTGTATTAATGGACCATGTAAAATTAGTACTTCTTCACCAATAAAAGCTAATGCAGTATTAAGATCTTATGTAAAAAAGAATGTTGATAAAACTCAAAATGAAGATAATTATAATATAGATTTAACTTGTAAATTTACGCCAATTATTACTAATAAAAAAATACCGACAGAAGAAGAAATAAGAAAAATATTAGAAAGAATTTTTAAATTTAAAAAAGAAGATGAAATAAATTGTGGGGCATGTGGATATCCTACATGTAGAGAAAAAGCTATTGCTGTATTTAATGGTACTGCTGATCCAGAATTTTGTATGCCTTATTTAAAAAATAAAGCAGAATCAATTTCAAATGAAATTATTGAACATACTCCTAATGGCATTATTTCTGTTAATCAAGAAGGATATATTTTAGATATTAATTCGCGTGCAGTTGAATATTTGAATGTAGAAAACGATGTAGTAGGTAAATTTTATCAAGAAGTTTTTGATTTACCTGAATTATTAGTAGCGTTAGATGAAGAAAAAAATATTAATTCAGTAATAGTATATGATGAAAAAAAGAATATGTATTTTGATGTATCTATTACTTATGTTAAAGATCAAAAAATGGCTTTTGCTATTTATAAAGATGTAACTTTAGAAACATTAAATGATGAAAAAATGAAATCATTACGTCAGGAAATGATTTCGGTTACTGATGAAGTTATAAATCAACAAATGGCAGCAGTTCAAGAAATTGCTTCTTTACTTGGTGAATCAACTGCTAAAGCAAAAATAGCTTTAATTAATTTTAAAAATACTTTAAAGGAAGATAAATAAAATGACATATTTTATTGATGATGGATATGTTTCTTTAAATCATGTTAATGAAGAATTATGTGGTGATAAAGTAGAAATTGTAAGAAATGAATTAGGCACTACTATTGTTTTAGCTGATGGTCTTGGTTCTGGAGTTAAAGCAAATATTTTAGCTACTTTAACTTCTAAATTATTAGGCTTAATGATTGCTAATGGTGCTAATATTGAAGAATGTGTATCTTCAGTTATTGCTACTTTACCAGTTTGTAGTGTAAGAAAAGTTGCTTATGCGACTTTTACAGTTGTTCATATTGATAAAAATGGTTTAGGATATGTTTTTGAATTTGATAATCCACCTTTAATTTATATTCGTAATAAAAAAAGAATCATGCTTGATAGAATTAAAAAAAATATTATAGGTAAAGATGTATATTATTCTACTATTCAAGCTCAAAAAAATGATTTTATGATTTTTTGTTCTGATGGTGCGCCTCATGCAGGAATTGGTAAAACTATGAATCTAGGTTGGTCTATTGATGATATAGGTCAATATATTTTAGATAATTATAATGTTAATATGTCTGCTAGAGAAGTAGCTGCTTTAGTAGGTGAATCATGCAATGCTTTATATATGGGTGAACCTGGAGATGATACTACTATTGCGGCTATTAAAATATGTGAACCTGTTATTGTAAATTTATTAGTAGGTCCACCAATGGATAAACAAGAAGATAATATTGTAGCAAGTAATTTTATGTCTAAAGAAGGTATTAAAATTGTATGTGGTGGTACAACTTCAAAAATTATTGCTAAATATTTAAAAAAAGAAGTAAAAACAACTTTGAATTATTATACCCCTGAAGTACCTCCTATTGGTATGATTGAAGGAATAGATTTAGTTACTGAAGGTGTTATTACTTTAGGAAAAACTTTAGATATTTCAAAAAAATATGTAGATATCAAAGATGTTGATTCAAAAAGTTTATCTGATAAAGATGGTGCATCTTTAATTGCTAATTTTTTATTAAAGAAAGCTAGCCATGTTAATCTTTTTGTTGGTACTTCTATTAATGCCGCACATAAAGATTTACCAATAGATATTGCTATGAAATTAAAAATTGTAGAAAATATTAAATCTATTTTAGAATCTTGTGGAAAAATTGTTACTATTGAATATCATTAAAAAACAAATTGATAAATAAAATCATGTCTAAAGTAAAGTATAACTTTATTTTAGCCAAAAAGGAGAGAAAATGTATTCAATTAAAAGAAACATAGAAGATGTTATAAAGCAAAGATCAATTACTAATAAAGCAATATTATTAATAGGTCGTTTACAAGTAGGAAAATCTACATTATTTAAACATTTATTTTCTAATGTTAATTATGTTACATTTGATGACGATATATTACTTATGCAAGCAAGTGAAGATTCACAAATGTTTTTATATAATAATCCATGTCCATTGATTATTGATGAAGTACAAAAATGTCCTTCAATTTTTAATCGAATAAAAATAATTTTAGATAATACTGATTCTATGTCAAATTTCTATTTAACTGGTTCTCAAAAACTTCAATTAATAGAAGGAATTAGTGAATCTCTTGCAGGTCGAGTTTCTATTATCGAATTAGAAGGATTATCAATGAGGGAAATAAATAATATTTCTTTCAATAAACATTTTATCCCTTCTAAAGATTATATTTTAGAAAGAGAAAAACAATTATATAAATATGATGATATTTGGTTTAATATTCATAGAGGGTTTTATCCAGAATTATATAGTAATAAACAAAAAGAATGGATAGATTTTTATCAATCTTATGTTAAAACATATTTAGAACGAGATGTAAATAAAATTATAAAAGCAAAAAACCATCTTACTTTTGTTAAATTTATGACTAGTGTTGCAGCAAGAACAGCTCAAGTTTTAAATTACAATTCAATCGCTGTGGAAGTAGGAGTATCTGAAGTTACTATTAAAGAATGGATTTCAATTTTAGAAAAAAGTGGAATCATTTATATTTTAAAACCATATACTCCAAGCGTATTAAATAGAGCAATTAAAAGTCCAAAAATATATTTTAGAGATACAGGGTTAGCTTGTTATCTTACTAGATGGTTAACACCAGATACATTAAAAAATGGGGCAATGGCTGGTGCTATGTTTGAAACTTTTGTTGTTAATGAAATTTTAAAATCTTATTCAAATGAAGGCTTAGATTATGATTTTAATGTTTTTTACTACAATGGAAAAGACAAGAAAAAGAAAAATAAAAACGGAGAAGAAAAAGAAGTTGAAGGAGAAATAGATTTTATTATATCCGAAAATGGAATTTTGTATCCTATTGAAATTAAAATGAGCGCAAATCCTAAAGCTGGTATGACATCAGAATTTGATATATTAGATAAAGTTAAAGAATGTAAAAGAGGAATGGGCGCTATTATTTGTCTGTATGATAAAAAAATATATCTAAGAGATAACTTAGTTGTTTTACCTATTAATTATTTATAAATTAGATATATATAATAATATTTATAAAGTATATTGATAAAAAAATATCAATATTGTTATTTTTAAGTTTTCAATGTAAGTGATTTCAATTATAATAAAAAAGTATGTGTTGGAGGTCGGATTATATGAAAACAAACAAAGAAATGTTTGATGAACTAGAAGAATTTATTGCTTCAAAGAACTATGATAGTGCTGAATTGATTGCAATACTTCATCGTGCTCAAGCAATTTTTGGCTATTTACCTATGAATGTTCAAACTTTTATTGCTGATAAATTAAAAATTAATGTTTCAAAAGTTTATGGTGTTGTAACATTTTATTCATTCTTTACAATGGTACCAAAAGGTGAAAATGTTATAAATATTTGTTTAGGTACTGCTTGTTTTGTAAGAGGCTCAGATAAAATTTTAACTAAAGTGGAAGAAATTTTAAAAATTAAAAATGGTGAAACAACTCCAGATGGTAAATTTTCTTTAACTACACTTAGATGTGTAGGTGCATGTGGACTTGCACCAGTTATGCAAATTAATGATAAAACTTATGGTAATATAACACCAGATGATGTAGAAAATATTTTATCACAATATTAAAAGATAAATAGGGAGAAGTCTATGTGTAAAAAAATTAATTCAAGAGAAGATTTATTAAATTTATATGAAAATGTTAAAAATTTATTAGAATTAAGATATGAAGAAAGAGATGATTCTGATAAATTTCATATTTCTGTTTGTGGAGGTACTGGTTGTACATCTTCATCATCTTTAGCTATTGTTGAAAAATTAAAATATTGGGCTAAAGAATGCCATGTTGAAGATAAAGTAGAAATATCTATTACAGGTTGTTTTGGTTTTTGTGAAAGAGGACCTATTGT
>URVS01000052.1 GCA_900551385.1 uncultured Mollicutes bacterium
TATATCATTAATAATTATCCTAATAAAAAATATTATGTTGACGCTATATCACCAACTAAAGTAAAAAAATATAAAAATTTTCTTAATAAATTATATTTAATTAAATGTAATATTCATGAAGCTAAAGAATTAGTAGGTAAAGATCTATCACCTTATGATTTAACTAAAGAATTATTAAATCTAGGTATAAAAAATGTTGTGGTTTCTAATAGCTCTCATAATATATATTATGGAAACAATTTAGGAATCGATGTTTTAGAAGTAAAACCAGTTAAAGATTTTGAAAATACTACTGGGTGTGGTGATGCTTTAACGAGTGGATTAATTAATCACTTAATTAGAAATCATTCATTAAAAGAAGCAGTAGAATTTGCTCATCAATTATCAATAATAACTTTAATGAGTAAATCCGCTACCACAAAGGAAGTTGAAAAATTTAAAAATATTGAATAATATCATTTATAATGATATGTTTTAAAGTATGAATATAGCTATTATTTTATCTGCCGGTATCGGTTCAAGAATGAAAAATGATTTACCAAAACAGTTTATTGAAATTGACAATAAACCAATTTTTATTTACACTCTTGAAAAATTTATTAACCAAGTTGATAAAATAATTTTAGTTATTAACACTGATTTTAAAGATTTATATTATTATTATTTAGACAAATTTAATATTAAAAATATTAATTTAGTTAATGGTGGATCAACTAGACAACAATCTGTCTATAATGCTTTATCTTCTTTAAATTGCCAAGATAATGATATAATTTTAATTCATGATGGAGCTAGACCATTAATTGATAAAAATATCATTAAACAAAATATTGAGATTTGTAAATCAACAAATAATGTAGCAGTAACTGTTATTAAGTTAGTTGATACTATTATCAATAAGGATTATAATCTTCTTGATAGAGATAATCTCTATGCAGTACAAACACCACAAACATTTCCTTATAAATTAATTATGTTTTTACATAACAATGCTAAAAAAAATAATATAGTTAATGTTAGTGATGATGCTCAACTTGCAAAAAAACAAGGATATAAAATTGAATATGTTATGGGTTCAAGATTAAATATAAAAATAACTGAACCTGATGACTTAAATTTCTTTAAATTATTAAAAGTAGGTGATAAATAAATGGAATTTCAAATTGGAGATATTATGGTTGGTGAAGTAACAGGAATTCAACCTTATGGAGCGTTTATTAGATTTCCTAATGAAGAATGTGGTTTAATTCATATTTCTGAAATTTCATCTTATTTTGTAAGAAATATTACTGATTATGTTAATATAGGTCAACAAGTTAGAGTCAAAATTATTGGAATAGTTGAAGATAAAAAAATGTATAAATTATCTTTAAAACAAGTGGCAGAAAGAAGAAGACAAAACATAAGAAAAATGTCTGATCCTTTACCAATAAGAAAAAAAAGAGTTACCATTTCTAAAGTTGATTTTGCTCCTTTAAAAGAGCATTTACAACAATGGATTGATATAGAACTTAAAAAAATGGAGGAAGAAAATGATTAAGTTAGATTTATCAAATGTTATCGAAAAAATACCTTTTGCTGAATATGAGCAAAAAGTAAGTAAAATCAATAAAATGATTGATGAAAAAACAGGAGCAGGAAATGATTTTCTTGGCTGGACTACATGGCCTACTGATTATGATAAAGAAGAATTTGCAAGAATCAAAAAAGCTGCTCAAGAAATTAGAGAAAATTATGATGTTTTAGTTGTCGCAGGTATTGGTGGAAGTTATTTAGGAGCTAGATGTGCGATTGAAGCATTAAGAGGCCTTTATCCAACAGATAAATTAGAAATAATTTATTTTGGTAATACTTTATCATCAACATATATTGCTCAAGTTTTAAAATATTTAGAAAATAAAAAATTTGCAATTAATGTTATTTCTAAATCAGGTACAACTACTGAAACTAGTGTTGCATTTAGATTATTAAAAGAATTATTAATCAAACAAGTTGGTAAAGAAAATGCAAGTAAAGCAATTTATGCTACAACTGATAAAGCTCGTGGTGCTTTAAAGAAAGAAGCTGATGAAGAACATTATCAAACATTTGTTATTCCTGACGATATCGGTGGTAGATATTCAGTTATAACAGCCGTTGGTCTTTTACCAATAGCAGCAGCAGGTCTTGATATTGATGCATTAATGAATGGTTGTGCAGCTGCTCAAAAAGATTTTGATAATCCAGATTTAAAAACAAATTTAGCTTATCAATATGCAGTATGCAGAAATTATTTCTTAAATCATAATAAACAAGTTGAATTATTTGTTACTTATGAACCTCATTTCACTCAAATTGGTGAATGGTTAAAACAATTATTTGGTGAATCAGAAGGAAAAGATAAAAAAGGTTTATTACCTGATTCAGTTACATTCTCAACAGATTTACATTCTTTAGGTCAATTCATCCAACAAGGATCACCTGTTTTATTTGAAACAATTGTAAGAACTGAAAAACCTACTTTAGATGTTACAGTTCCTCATGATGAAGATAACCTTGATGGTTTAAATTTCTTAGCAGGAAAGAATATGTCATTTGTTAATGAAAAAGCTTTTGAAGGTACTTTAAGAGCCCATGTTGATGATGGTCAAGTTCCAAACATTGTTGTAACAATCGAACAAATGAACGAATATAATTTAGGTTATTTATTCTATTTCTTTATGAGAGCATGTGCTATGTCATGTTATTTAACTGGTGTTAATCCATTTAATCAACCTGGTGTAGAAATTTACAAGAAAAATATGTTCCATTTATTAGGAAAACCTGGTTATTAATATATAATTTAATTAATTCAAAAAAAGAACTTATGCAAACCACATAGTTCTTTTTATTTTAGTTTTCAAATTGACTATTATATAATTTAGTGTAAAAGCCATTCTTTTTCATTAAAGATTGATGTGTGCCTTTTTCAATAACATCACCATTATTCATAACTAAAATTAAATCAGCATTTTTAATTGTTGATAATCTATGAGCAATGACAAAGCTTGTTTTATTTTTAGTCAAAGAATCCATTGCTTTTTGAATTAATAATTCAGTTCTTGTATCAACTGATGATGTAGCTTCATCAAGAATCATCATTGGTGAATTTTGTAACATTGCTCTAGCAATAGTAAGTAATTGTTTTTGTCCACTTGAAATAGTTAAACTTTCAGATATTACTGTATCTAGACCATTAGGTAAAGTTCTAATAAATTTTTCTAATCCACATTCTTTTAATACTTCATTTATTTGCTCATCAGTAATATTTTCCATATTATAAACAAGGTTTTCTCTAATAGTTCCTTCAAATAACCATGTATCTTGCAAAACCATACTAAATGCTTTATGAACATCTTTTCTTGAAATATCTAAAGTTGATTTATCATCAATTTTAATACTACCTTTATTGATATCATAAAATCTCATAAGTAAATTAACCATTGTTGTTTTACCTGCTCCAGTGGGACCTACAATAGCAACTTTTTGTCCTGGTTTAACATAACATGAAAAATCATGAATAATAATTTTATCTTTCATATCAGGATAAGCAAATTGAACATTTTCAAAATCTACTTTACCAATAATATTATTATCTAAATGTAATTTATCACTTTCATCAGGCATTTCTTTTTCTTCTAAAAATTCAAATATTCTTTTAGCAGCTGCTGAAGAAGTTTGCATATTAGTTAATCCTTGAGCAATTTGAGTTAAAGGTGAAGTAAATAATCTAACATATAAAATAAACGCTGTAATAATACCAAATTCGGTAATTGTACCATTTAATAATAAAATTGAACCAAGTACACATACCGCTACATAAGATACATTACCAATAATACTCATTAATGGTTGCATCATTCCTGATAAAAATTGTGATTTCCAGTTGGCATCATAAACATTTTTATTTAAATTATCAAAATACATATTAACATTATCTTTTGCTAATGAGATTTTAATAACATCATGACCAGTATACATTTCTTCAACATAGCCATTTAAATCACCTAAAGATTTTTGTCTCGCTATAAAATATTTTTGTGAATTTTTCATAACAATAACAATAATTAATAAACCAATTAAAGTTATTCCTAAAGCCACTAAAGCAAGTCTCCATTCGGTTATAAACATCATAATTAAGCAACCAATAAATTGAGTAACAGCACTGATAATTGTTGGTAAACTATTTGTTAAACCTTGTTGCAATGTTGATACATCGTTAGTAACTCTACTTAAAATATCACCTTGATAATGAGTATTAAAATATTCTTGAGGAATATTATTTATTTTTTCAGAAATATCATTTCTCATTCTATATGACATTTTTAAAGTAACTTTAGCCATAATATATTGTTGAATAAAAGTAAATAAAGCACCTAAACAATAAATTACAATTAAAACAATAGCAGTTTTAGTAATACCATTTATATCAATTCCAGTAGCAAATCCATTTGCTATTAAATTAGTAATATCTCCTATTTTATTAGGTCCAATAATCGTAAGTATTGCACTTAAACAAGCTAAAATAAGCGCTAGAATAACAATACCTATACTTCCTTTCATATAATTAGAAGTTTTAGCTAATGCATTTTTAATATTATTCATAAAATACCTCCTAATTTAATTCTTCTTTGCTTAATTGAGAATAAGCAATTTCTTGATAAACACTACAATTTTTCATTAAATTATCATGTGTATCATATCCAACCATTTTACCATTATCTAAAACAATAATTTTATCCGCATGTCTAATAGTTGATATTCTTTGAGCAACAATAATTTTTGTTGTATCTTTTTCTTTTGTATTAAGTTCTTCTCTTAATTTAGCATCTGTTTTATAATCAAGAGCAGAAAATGAATCATCAAATATTAAAATTTCTGGTTTTCTAGCTATTGCTCTAGCAATACTAATTCTTTGTTTTTGACCACCCGAAACATTTCTACCCAATTGAGCTATTTTATAATTTTCTTTATCATCCAATTTATCAACAAATTCTTTTGCTTGAGATATTTCTAAAGCGTTAGCTAAATTATCTTCATTTTTATCTTGATTACTTTCACCAAAGAAAACATTATCTTCAATAGTACCTGAAAATAACATTGCTTTTTGAGTAACATAACCTATTTTATTATATAAGCTATCAAAAGTATAATTTTTAACATTTTCACCATCAATTAAAACTTCTCCACTTGTCGCATCATAAAATCTACTAATTAAACTTATAAGAGTAGTTTTTCCACTTCCTGTTGCGCCAATAATAGCTAAAGTTTGACCTTGTTCGATTTTAAAATTTATATTTTCTAATTCATCTTCTTTAGAATTAGGATATCTAAAATTAACATTTTTAAATTCAACAGTACCAACTTTATTACCTTCAGTTAATAATCCTTCTTTAATGCTTGTTTTTGTTGATAAAACTTCATTAATTCTTTCAGCAGAAACTTGAGCTTGTGGTAACATCATAAATATCATAACTAACATCATAAAAGACATTACTACATATGTAGCGTATGTACTAAATACAATTACATTACTAAACATAGTTAATCTATCCGCTACATTTTCAATAGCAATATTATTGATTAAAATTGCACCTAACCAATAAATAACCAAAGATAAGCCATTCATAGATAAAGACATCATTGGTTGCATTAAAGCAAATAATTTTTGATTTTTTAACTGTAAATTGTTCATTTCTTTATTAGCTTTTTCAAATTTTTCATTTTGATAATCTTCAGCATTAAAAGCATGAACTACACTGATACCAGTTAAATTTTCTCTAGTAACTTTATTAATTTTATCAGTTAATTTTTGCACTTTTCTAAATCTAGGTAAACAAGTAGACATAATTAAGAAAACACTAATACAAATTACTACAACAAAACCTAATGTAACAACTGATAATTCCCAACTCTTATTTAATATTTTAATAACAGCCCAAATAGCCATAACAGGAGCTTTAATAATCATTTGCAATCCCATAGATACAATCATTTGAATTTGAGTAATATCATTAGTAGTTCTAGTAATTAAACTTGGTATAGAGAAGTTCTGCATATCTTGTTTACTTAAATCAATAACATTATGAAATAATCTTCTTCTTAATTCATAACTAAATCCTGAAGCTACTTTTGAAGATAAAAAGCCACATGAAATAGCCAAAACTGCACTACATAAAGTACATAATATCATTTTTAAACCAACATTCATCAAAGCACTAACTTCAGTATTAGGTGTTTTTAACAATGTAGTTAATTCTGTCATATAATCAGGTAAAGATAAATCAAAATAAATTTGACCTAAAACAAAAATAACGCATATAATTGACATAATTATTTCTTTATGTCTCATATTTTTTAATAATTTAATCATTCATTTTCCTCCAATCCATTCTTTTTTATTTGTTCTATGTTTTTTTCAAATATATTAAGACAACTTTGAAATTGTTTAATATCTTCATCAGATAATCCTTTGGTAATTGCAAAAGCAAATTTTTCTTGTAATTTCTTTCCTTTTTCAATTACATTTTTAGTTTTTTCAGTACATATCAATCGATATTTTCTTCGATCTCCTTCAACATCTTCTCTAACTAAATAACCATATTTAACTAAATTATCAACATGGAAAGAAACAATACCTGGTTTAAAGCCACGATATTTACATATATCTTTTGCTGTATTGTATTCAGGATTATTACTTAAAAACATAAGTATATCCATTGCCATAGGTGGCAAATCAGTTTCTTCACAAATTGGTTGCATAGCTTTATGGTATGCTTCGATAAATTTATTAAATGTTTTAACCATTTTTACTGCGTTTGTATCTTGTTTCATAAAACCTCCAAAATTAAATATTCTAATATTGAACAATCTAATATTATTCATATTTATTTTTTTATGTCAACAATTAATTTTAATGAAAGCATTTTCAACACAAAAAAAATAGTAGCCATATAAAACTACTATCTCTTTAAATTTAAAATATTAACTTTATTTTATTTCTTTAACTTTTTCTTCAACAAACTTAATTGCATCCAAATAAGGCATTTCTTCTTTGACATTTGTATATCTATTTTTTAATTCAACAATACCTTCATTAGCACGTCTACCAACAATAATTAAATAAGGTATACCAATTAATTCCCAATCCTTAAGTTTAAATCCTAATTTCAATTTACGATCATCTTCAACAACTTCAACTTTGCTTTTTATAAATTCATCATGGATTAAATTGCTTAATTTCGCTTGTTCAGCATCATCATAATTAACTGCAATTACACATGTATGATATGGAGCAACTTGAAGAGGGAAAATTATTCCTGATTCATCATGATGTTGTTCAATAATTGAAGCAAATGTTCTTGTTACACCTATTCCATAACAACCCATTACCATAGGTTTAGTTACACCTTGTTCATTTAAATATGTACAGCCCATTGGAACAGAATATTTAGTTTGTAATTTAAATATTTGTCCAACTTCAATTCCTCTTTCAGATTTAAGTGGTTTTCCACATATTGGACAAAAGTCACCAGCTTTTGCTTTTTTAATATCTAAAACTTCACCATTAAAATCTCTATTTAAATTAACATTTTTTAAATGATAATTTTCTTTATTAGCGCCTACAACAAAATTAGTTAATTCACTTACTTCTTGATCAACAAATATTTTTACATTTTCATTTAAACCTTTTGGGCCAATAAAACCAACCATTGAACCAAGAGATTTAATTTCTTCATCAGTTGCACTTGACTTTTCGCCAATGTTAGCACGGGAGTTTTTAAATGCTTTTTCTTGGCAATATTGATACAAATACTCTTTTAATTGTTGTGTATTTGTTGAAGGGAATTCAATTAAGCACTGTTCGATAATTTTGTTTATTGTTTCTGCATGGATAATAATCTGTTTGCTTAAACAATTCTCACAATATTTTTTTGCACTTTCATTCATATGAGTCTACAATTTCTATGAGTTCAGGAAAATTATTAAATGGTTCCATGCTGGCAAGTATAAGTTTAACTTGCTCAACATTCTTGCCTGTGGCTATTTGAGTTTTATAAATTTGTTTAATCATGAGTTTTACGACTTCTAAATTTGTTTCCTCAAATGGCTCTGTATTTACGCCTTGTTCCGATTCACGAATGAAGACAGATTTGGTCGGTATGGTTTCTTCCACAAAACGTAAAAGATATTCTATAGCTTTATCTGGTTCTATTTTTGCTAATCGTTTGAATTCGGCAATCATTAGATGATCTCGATTGATAATGAATGAGTATTTCTTTCCTTGCTTTTTTTCGAGCCAAAGTGGTTGAAATTCTTGCTGTTTCCTTATTGTAAGAATTTTACCTCTATGCCGAAAAACTTCTACACCACGATTACGGACTTCAAGAGCGTATTTTTTTATTTGTTCTCGGCATGTAAATGGTGGACGCGCTGTCGATTTTTTTATGTCAATTTGCCAATCTGTGTCTAATTTGTTGGGCAGGTCAATTTGAATACGTACTAATTTGTAATGTTCTTCTTTACGGAAAAGTCCTAACCAATCCCCTGCTAATATGAGTCGCTTGCCACGATATACATAAAATCCTTGTTGGTTAGTCCATCCGTTTATACCTTCGGCTGTTTTGTATATTTCTTCTGTAAGGTGACATTTATGTGGTAGAACATATCCTTTCATTTTGGCTTCATTGAAATGCTCTTCAGGAAATGCTTGCGTAGCTTTTTCTGTTAATAGAAAAGGATTCCATGGCTTAATCTCATGCCCCCAACAAAAGAGTTTTATATTCTTTTCTTCTATGAATCTATGAAAAGTCATAGACAAGTGCTGTCTGACTTTTTCCATTTGCTCTAAAAACTTGCCTTTTGCAATTTCATTAGAATTTAATGTGTTTGTAGGAATGATACGGTCTAAATCTGTCCATATGACAAGGGTGCCGGATTTTAATTCATCAAGTGCGTGTAAAAATATGTCTGGAATTGGATAGCGAATAAGTTCCCATTTATTCGTTTGATTTACATAATTCAAATCCCAAATCCAATAAATAGGAGCAAAACCTGCTTTTTT
>URVS01000053.1 GCA_900551385.1 uncultured Mollicutes bacterium
TATCTTAAGAAAAAAGACATTGACAACTTTATCAATGCCTCATTTGATTAATCTATAGCACTTTATTTTTGGAGTTAATCCTAAAGTCAAGTTATATTTTTATCAATAATTATTTATTAACCACTACTTTGTTACCATCAAAAGAATATGAAATTTCACTAGTATTATATGTTGTTACATCCTTAAAATCAGTAATATTATTATAAAAAACAAAATAAAATTTTTTCATTTCATCATTCTCTGTTTTTTCAAAAAAATTAAAATCCTCAAATTTAATAGAATTATATTTTTCTTGACTATTTAGTTTATTATTTGATATTGTATTTGGTTCCAACATTTCTTTTGTAAAAGAATAAATGTTTTTAAGTTCAACATTATTACTAAAAATAGGATCAGTTTTAGAAATTGCTAAATTATATTCATCTTGCAATACAGCATTTTTTTCATGTCCATAATTAATAAAAAGAACATCTTTTTGAACTTCCCATACATTATTAAAATTTAAATAAATTCTAACTGCATCTTCAACTTTTGTTCCATCACCAATTCCTAAATTAATTTCATTATCATAACCACAGCTAGTAAGTAATAACATAGGAATTAAACATAACATCATTTTCTTTTTCATACAAAGCACCTCTATAAATATTATCAAATATTTTAATATAAAAATAAATAAAAAGAAGTGATTTATTTATTCACTTCTTCTATTGAAATAAATTGTTTTAAAATTGATGAATCAATATATATTTTTAGAATAATACATGCTTAACATTGATAAAACAGTGGTTTTAGTTATATTACCTTATGACACATTTTAATTATTTAGAATATCATATTTATTATTTAATTGTTTTAAAAGCTATAATTTACTAACAAAAATATCATTTTTTTAATCAATTTTTCAATTCATAAAATTAAAAAGTATGTTATATTTTATCTTATTTTCAATTAAAAGAATACATAAATTTTATAATAATATATTTTAATCATCTAGTAAAATTTTGATTTTCATACCTTAATAATTTATTATTCACATACTTAAAAACAGTTACATTATCAAATCCATACCTATAAATTACTATTGCTTTATCATAATAAGTTTTTACTAATATATATTTTTCTAACCAATACCTATCAACAAATAAATAATTATAAGTATCTGTTATACCATCCATATTAGTGTCAACTGTTTTATTTTCATTAAATTTAATAAAACAATTATCACTTTCATATTTATAAAAATAATCTTTAGGATCATCAATAATGTCTTCAATTGTCTTTTCCTTCTTAGTTAAAATTGTATTTGAATTATTTAATCGAAAAGAAAGAGGATTTTCAGTTTCAACCCATAAAACGCCTTTTCTATTCTCATTATTAGGTTTGAATACAACTGCTTTACCAGTTTTATTACTTGCATCTTTATATGATGAATAATATTTATAACTATAATAATATGTTTCTTCTTTACCTTTTAAGCCATTTGATTGTTCAAGTATACAATTTTCATCATTAATCTCTATTTTTAAAATCATATAATCTCTAATACCATAATACTTTCCATAAAGTTCTTCTGTTTCTTCAGGAGTTTCTTCAGTATTTAAATTATTTAAAGATAAAGAACAGATAATAGACGCTATTGCGACAACGCCAATTAAAAACCACATAACAGTTAATTTTTTCTGATTTTTATCAAATTCTTTTTTATCAAATTGTCTCATATTAAAACTCCCTTGGTGTTATAGTATTATCTTCAATTAATCCATCAGACCTTTTTGTATAATATCCACCACTACCTCTATAAGTTATTTCTTTAATATTGCCGCATTCTGGACATTCATATGTATCACGATATTGATGTTCATATTCAGTTTTATAGTATAGAAATCCATTACTCTTAAAACTTCTTTGACTTTTAACTACTGTTCTTAAGAAAAATCTATGATGTATTCTTCTAGCCCCACAAACTGGGCAAGTATAATTTTCTTTATGATTGACAATTTTACATAAAATAAACGCTATTAAAAGTTCTATTATACCTGAAATAAACAAAACAATATTTCCAAGAAACATTTTAAAACCTAATGCCATTATTAAACCAACTATAAATGTTATCAAGCTTAAAATAAGTATTATCAATGCTATTTTAAATCCAATATTTTTTTTCATTATTTTTCCTCCAACAATAATAAATATAATTCAAATTATTACACTATTTATGTAATGATTATTTTTGTTTTAACAATTATAATTCTTTAATGAAAATCTTGCCAACATATCTAATTCACTTTTTACCACAGTAGAATGAACAAATGATAATGATTTAATAAAGTCATTTTGTGTTATTGGAACTATATTATTTGATGAAATACTATTTTTTATTGCTATATCTTTTGTTGAATTGCATAACTCCACAATATCAGCTCCACTAAAGCCATCAGTATCTATGGCTATTTGTTGATAATCAATATTACTCGATGGAACATTTTTCATTTCATGAAGTAAAAGATGATACCTAGACATTTCATTTGGTAAACTAATATAAATTTTTTTATTAAATCTACTAGATCTTAAAAGTGCAGAATCTATGTTCCATGGTTTATTAGTTGATGCAATCAATAAAATTGTATTATTTTTATTTTCAAACCCATCTATTTGAGCAAGTAATTCTGATACAACCATATTTATAGATTGTATATTATTTTCCCTTTTAGCTCCTAAAGAATCGAATTCATCAAAAAATATAATTGATTTATCATAACTCTCTGCTTTTTGAAACAAATCCTTAATTTTTCTTTCAGATTCTCCATACCATTTTGAAGCAATATCAGAACATTTAATTGAAAAAAGTTTTGCATCTATTTCGTTAGCTATCGCTTTTACTATCATTGTTTTTCCAGTTCCTGGAGCGCCATATAAAAGAATTCCTCCTCCAGATTTCCTTCTAAATGTTTGGTAAATATTTTTATATTTAAATGGATAAATTATCATTTGATTAACTAGTTCTTTAACGTTATCTAATCCTATTACATCATCAAATGTAATTTTATTTAATGATTTATTTTCTTCATTAATGACATCTTTTTTATTCAATGATAATTCATATTCACATTTTAATTCATTAATTTCATCAAATTTATCTATTGAGTAATGATAATCTAAAAAATCATTAATAAATATTTCTTTAGTTTCTTTGCTTTTTATATATCGAACAATACATTTATTATTTTCAACCCCTTCAATTATTCCTAACCCTAACGTATAATGAAATATTTGTTGTCCAATCATAGATTTAAATATTTTAATTATTTTTTTTGATATTCTCGTTTTTTCATAAAGCTCTCCTAGAATAATTAATTTAATTTATATCATTACATTATTTATGTATTAATTATTAATTTTCATAATTTCATCAATATATTTTTTTCCATTTTTAGGTAACATACCTATTATCATTACTTTTTGATTATCAATATTTAATTCGAATTCTCTTGGTTTTTTTAAATATTCTAAATATATTTTTTCATATTTATTGTTTAAAATATAAACATTTTGATTTGATGAACCTCTTAATGGAAGATTATCATTTAATTCATCTATATATGGCCCATCCACTAAAACACTAATATTTTTTAAGATTTCATCATGATTTATAATTTCTGATAATAGAAAACCTGTATAAATTAAAATATCATTTATACCAAGTTCTTTTATCTTTAAAATTAATTCTTTTAAATCATTTTGTAAAAACGGTTCTCCTCCAGAAATAGTTATTCCATCAACTATATTATTTTTTTGATAATTTTTTATAATATGAATAATATCATCAATACTTTTCTGTAACTTTTCATCAAATTCGTGATTAACTTTAGACATGCAATTTTTACAATTTTTTTTACATCCAGCAGTCCATATACCTATTCTTTTACCAGGTCCTAAAGTTGTAACCGGATATTTAATAAACGATATCATCATATATTCTTTTTTAATAAAACAGGTATTTTCTTTGTTAAATAAAAGATATCTCCATTAGTAATTATATATCCTTTACCAGGTTCTATCTGTTCTAATCTACCTCCATTTAATTTTATATAAGTATGATTAGTAGATGGATTGTTTTTAGATTCAAATAAAGCCATTCTATTATCATCTAATAATTTGATATAGCAATGAATTCTAGATACTTCCATTTCATTTTCTAAACATTTTTGGTAATTTCTACCTATTATAAATCGTTTATTTTCAAAAACTAAATCAATTTTATTATTTCCATTAACGCCAATTACTAATGAATATTCAAACTCATTATTATCAAGCTCATTACAATCTACTATTTCTTCTTTTATTTCTTGATTTTCTTGTTTTTTAGTTGGTTTAACCATTCTTAAAAAAGCACCACATTCTTCGCATTCTATTGCATCTTCTTTATTTTCATAATGGCAACATGGGCATATTTTCACTAAATCATTTTTTATTTCTTCTTTTTTAGCCTCTTTTTCAGATATAAAGTTAGTATTTTCTTTTTCAAAAGGTGTTTCATCAAAAAATTGTTTATTTAAATAATTATAAAATTGATGTTTTTGGTTTTTATCAAAATTAATTTGTAATCCTAAAGAAATATCATTATTACAATATGCACAAAATTCATCATCAGGATTATTTATAAACCCACACTTTTTACAAACAACTTTTCTAGCCATTATTTATTTCTCTCTTTCTTTGTTCTTCATGAGTTCTATTTAATCTATTTTGCTTAATTTCATTAATTGCATTATCGGGTAAGATATTAGTAAAATCTCTTGAAAAAACAGTTTTATTAATATCTGGTTCATATCTTTCTACTTTAGGATCAACATCTAATTTTTTAAATAAATCATCGAGTATTTTCTTAGTATGACTGCAGCAATTTTTTTGAGCTTCATATATTGATTTAACATCATCTCTTAAGCCAAATACTTTCATTCCTACAACTTCTTCAGAAATATTACCTTTATCATTAACATTTAAACATAGAACATTTTTACCATCAGGAGTTATAAAATAACTTTTGATAATAGTATGTTTATTAGTAGAGATTGTTGAATTAGTTGGTATATATTTATAATTTGCTTTAGTATATTTTGCCTTTAATTCAGTAGTAATATATTGCGCTAAATATTTCTTTTTATATTCTTGTAATAATTCTTCATTTTCTTTTTGTAAATATTTAATATCTTCTAGATAATTTTCATTATTAAAAACTTTTTTTGAAGGGTCTAAATTAAGCAATTTTCTATAATTATTATTTATAGCAATAATTTCATTAAATCTTTTTCTAGATTGATATTCTTTTTGTAACTGTTTATTCATTTCTTTTTCAATATATTTTAAAGAATCTAATTTCAAATTAACTTCATAATTATAATCATCAAGGCTTAAATCTTTTCTTTCAGATAAATTAATACTTGACCCCCATAAAGATAATACTTTATTTGAATATTCATCAAATATTGGGTTTTCAGACATCGTATTACCAGCATTATATATTTTAATTAATAAATCTAATGTATTTTTCTCATTAACTAATTCTTTAACATCTTCAGTAGTTGGATTATTTAATAAATTCGCTATTTCATTATTAAAAACACTTATAAACATTTTTTCTTTAACATCATCAACATTAATAAAATTAGCAACAAATTTTTTATTTTTTAATCCTTCTTCAATTTCATTTTTGTATTGAGAAATTAAATTATTAATTTTATTATTTAATTCATCTAATTTTTTTGATATTTCACAAATATTATTAATATCATGTAATAATTCATAATCATTTAATATTTCGTTAATATCAACATTTAAAGAACTAGCAATATCATTTAATGAATAAATATTATTTTTTAAACAATTATATTTAGAAACTAAATCAAATAAATCATAAGCCATATTTAATTGATCTTTTTTATTTTTTCCATTTAAGCTTTTTTCAAAATTTTCATTATTAATTAATCCACTATTAACAACATAATTTTTTATTTTATCAATATAAATAGTTATATCACTATCATTATCTAAAGATAATTCTTTAATTTTATTTGTAAGTTTATTTTCAAATTGTTTTTCATCATTATGTATTTTTATTAAATCTTTTGTTGAACTAATTACTGAATGCGCCGTCGTAACTACACTTGCTATTTCATAACCAACTGAGCCTATTGCAACAGCTCCTACACCAATAGTTACTCCAACAATAGAAGTTGCAATAGTACCAACGTTTATATCTGTATTTATACCAATATCAAGATAACTATAACTCATTTTTTATTTCCTCCATCAATGTAATTAACACATTCTTCATAACCTAAACCTTTTAGCCAAATTCTAAATTATCACTATAGAGTTCTATTTTATTGTTATCTGCTAAAAACAAATATAATTCATCTAAATTCTTTATTGTTTTTCTATCTAATTTAAAAATTGCATTTTCTTGAGTTGCATTATAAAAATAAGCTAAAGAATCATCATAATTCATTGTTGAAGAAGCAATATATTTTAACAAGTCTATTATCTTGTTATCATTTTCTTCAAATTGTAAATAATATTTTAATATTAATTTATTTTTTAATAATTTAACAAATTCAGAACTATCTTTTCTTTTTTCATATAAATCTTTAGCTACAGAAGTAATATCAAGAAAATTAGATATTTTATAATTACATATTGTACATTTAATATTATTAGTTAAAAGCAATGATAATTTTGAATTTCTTACAAAAATATCTTTATTAGAAAATATTTCTTTTATTTTATTTTTATTTTCTTCATCAATAAATTTATTTAATAATAAATCTAAAAACATATCATTAAATATTTTTTTATTATCATTTGGCACTAAATTATTATCAAACAATAAATATGCAATATCAGATATTTTATATAATTTTGCATCTAAAATAACATTATTTTCTAAAGTAAAATAATTTCTTAACATTTCAGCTTTATATCTATTATCAAAATTACTTAATACTATTTTTGACCATATTTCATTTATTTTATTTTCATTAGATAATCTTTTAGATAATATTTCATTTTGAATTTCTTTAGTAATAATTCTTATATCAAAAAAATAATTATTTGAAAGTAAAGCTTTATCTAAATACGCAATATAACTTTTTAAATTTGAAAAAGAAAGGTCTTTATATTTAAATTTTAAATTTCTATCTAATGTTAATTCTGTTAATAATAATCCATATTCTAAATTATCTTTATAACTATTTTTTATATCTTTTATTTCTTTTATTAATGCTTCATCAGCTTTATTTCTAATTAAATCATTAATAACACCATCTACTTTATAATATTCAATACTTAAAGGATCATTTTGTAATGTTTCAATATATTCTTTTGTATTATGAATGATTGTAGTGTTAACAACAGCATTTTTAATATCAAGAATATATTGTCCACCATTTAAATAACATGTTTTATCATTACACCATTTTTTTACTCCATTATAATCTAATCTTGTTTTAGAATCAGTTTCTAACATTTTAGAAACTAACGATGCTACTTCTTTATCAACATTATCAGGAATTCTTACTCCTTCAAGAACTAATTTATCTCTAATTACTTCATCACTAACATCGCTATAAATATCACCTCTATGAGCCATATTTAATATAGTCATTCCTAAAGCAAAATAATCAACTGCTCTAGTAGCATATTCTTCCCCTTCTTGAGCCAAATAAGCAATAGTAACATTATTTTTTTGTAAATCTCTTTTAGCTACTGCATCACCATATTGTGTTTTAATTGTATCAAATTGATTTAATGGTAAAGAAATACCAAAATCTGCAATAACTAAATCTTGATAATTGTTATAAAAATAAATATTATGTGGCTTAATATCGCAATGTAATATACCTGCTTGATGAATTGTATTTAAGCCTTCATTTAATTCATTAATATATTTATTTTTCAATAAATCAATATCAATTTCTTCAATATGTTCAATAACAGATCCTTCTTCATAATATGGTGTTATCGTGTAAAAATGATTATTATATATACCATATTTAATTATTTTAATAACATATGGTGAATCTAATTTTGATAAAATATCAACAACTTCTTTATCAATTACAGTTGAATCATTATGATACAATTTACAAACATATTTTTTATTATTTTTAGTTACTAAATAGACAATTGATTGACCTGAATTATTAGAAATAATTTTATTAAATATAAATCCTTCAATTTCTAAACCTATTAAGTTTTCTTCAAAATAAGTATTATTTTCACCATTTAAAACAATCGTAGAACGATCATTATCTTTGATTACAACAGTTTTTCTATTTTCATCGATAACTTTTGTTTTTTTATCATTTATTACTTTTGTTTTTCTATTATCCATAATTTTCTCCATTCATATAATACTATTTCAACAATTCACTACAAATAATTAACAACGCATTAATTTCTTCTTGAGATGAATTAAAATTTTTAATCGGAAGAAAATTCATAATAATATATGGCATAAAAAATATCGGTAAAATTGTTAATATTAATGTAACATTTGAGAAAAGAATCATACCTCTTTTTTGTGAAAAAAAGATAGTCATAAAACCATTTGTTTCAACAAATCTTTCTGATTTAGAAAAGTAACTTAACTCACCACGACAACATCTTATTATTGAAATTATTCCTATAATATTCCAAATTATTGAATAATCACTTACTAAATATAAATGTTTATCAAAAAACACATAATATATACTTAGAAAAATTAATAATCCTTTTGGAATTTTAAAAAAGAAATCACTAACTTTATATCTATCGTTTGGTTTATAATATTCATCTATCCTACCTTCAGCATAAAATCTTTCAAATGAAATAGAAAATAAAGCTAAAACCAACAATAAAATTGTTATTCCTATTGCTTTTAAATACAATAAGATATTCATCCAGAAATTATCCATTTTCTCTTCTACATAAAATTTAAAAGGGCAAATTTCAAAATGATATAATAAAAATAAAATTGTTATTGTTAAAA
>URVS01000054.1 GCA_900551385.1 uncultured Mollicutes bacterium
ACTTAAATTTAATAATGATGAACAAATTGTTCGTTTTGGTATAAGAGAAATAAAATTAGATTTAAATAAAGGTTTATTAATTAATGGAGAAAGAATTATTTTGTTAGGTGGATGTGTTCATCATGATAATGGTCTTATTGGAGCAAGAAATATAGATTTTGCTGAATATAGAAAAGCTAGATTGATTAAAGAAGCAGGATATAATGCAGTTAGATCTGCTCATAATCCATGTTCAAAAGCGTTTTTAGATGCATGTGATGAATTAGGTTTATTAGTAATGGATGAATATGTTGATTGTTGGTATATTCATAAAACATATTATGATTATGCTTTACATATGGGAAAAAATTGGCCTAATGATTTAAAAAAGTTAGTGGATAAAGATTTTAATCATCCTTCAGTTATTTTATATTCTATTGGTAATGAAGTTAGTGAAACTGGTCAAAAAAAAGGAATTGAATTAGTAGATAAGATGGTGAAATATTTACACTCACTTGATAATAGATATGTTACATGTGGAGTTAATATTTTCTTTAATTTTTTAAGTTCTATTAATTTAGGAGTTTATTCAGATAATAAGGCTCAAAAAGAAATTAACTCTAATAAAAAGAAAAAAGCAGTAGGAAGTCAATTTTTTAATGATTTAGCAGGAATTATGGGAGCATCTTTTATGAAAAAAGGAGCTACATTACCAGCATGTGATAGAAAAACTAAAGATGCTTTTGCTAAGATGGATATAGCGGGATATAATTATGGAATTGAAAGATATAAACATGATTTAAAAAAATACCCTGCAAGATTTATTTTAGGAACAGAAACTTTTTGTTCTGATGCTTTTAAATTTTATAATTTTGCACAAGATAATGTTCGTTTGATTGGTGATTTTGCTTGGGCTGCGATGGATTATATTGGTGAAGTTGGAGTGGGTTCATGGACTGTTGATGAATATTGTAATAATGATTTTACTCATCAAGTAGGTTGGTTAACTGCTGGATCGGGTAGAATTGATATTACTGGTAAAATTACTTGTGAAGGTGATTATACTAGAGTTTGTTATGATTTAATAAAAATGTCTATAGGAGTAGTTCCTGTACATCATTTCTTTAGAAAACATTCTCCTTCTGCATGGAAATTCTCTATGGCGGAAAAAAGTTGGTCATACGAAGGATTTGAAGGTAAAAAAACTGTTGTTGAAATATATTCTAAAGCGCCAATTATTGAATTATATTTAAATGATAAATTAATTACAAAAAAGAGAAATAAAGATGCAATTTGTAAATTTAAAATTAAATATTATCCTGGTAAATTAACTGCTAAAGGATATGATAAAAATAAAAAATTAATTTGCGAAGAAAGCATAATAAGTGCAGAAAAAGAAACAATTTTAAGCGCTAAAAGTGAAATATCTTCATTTAAAAAAGGTGATTTAATTTATTTAAGATTTAGTTTCACTGATAAAAATGGAATTTATAAACCTACTATAAAAGAAAATATTAAAATTGATAAAATTATTAATGGAGAATTATTAGGATTTGGAAATGGTTGTTCATATTCTGAAAAAGGTTATATTACTAATGAATGTGAAACTTTTTATGGAGAAGCAGTAGCAGTTATTAGACCAACTTCTAATCAAGACGTTACTATTGAAGCAAGTTCAAAATATGGAAAAACTATTTCTATTATAAAAGGGTATTAGTTTTAAATAAAAATTATGTAAATAATTATTTTATTTTTATTTACAAAAAAATAGTAAATAATTTGATTTACTTAAAAAAATGGTATAATAATTTTTGTTAAAGGACAAAGAAAAAATGAAATTAATTGTTGGTTTAGGTAATCCAGGTGATGAATATAAAAAAACTCGTCATAATATGGGATTTCAAGTTATTGATAAATTATTAAATAAATGGAATTTAAATTTAAATAAAGAAGATTTTCATGGAGCATATATTAAAACCAAATTGTTTGATGAAGATGTTATTATATGTAAACCATATACTTATATGAATTTATCTGGCCAAACCGTTATGGAAATAACTCATTTTTATAAAATTAAGACTGAAGATATTATAGTAATTTATGATGATATGGATACTCCAGTTGGTCAAATTAGAATTAAATTAAAAGGTTCTTCTGGTGGTCAAAAAGGTATGATGAGTATTATTGATATGATGCATACTGAAGATATTAAAAGAATAAAAATAGGTATTGGTAGAGCAACTTCACCAGTAGTTGATTATGTTTTGAATGTGCCTAATAAAGAAGATTTTGAAAAAATAAATATAGCTCAAGATAAAGCATGTTTAGCTATTGAAGAATATTTAAAACATGATTTTAATTATATAATGAGTAGGTATAATAAATGAATTTATTAGATCTTATTTATAATGATGACTCTATTAATAAATTAAATAATCGTGAAGGTAGATTAGTTATTAATAATACTTTAGCATGTAGTTATTTAGTTTCAGGGGTATTTTTAAAAAAACAAAAAAATATATTATTAGTAGCGTCTTCTATGTATAATGCTCAAATATTATATGAACAAATTGCTAGTTTAGTAGGTGAAGATAATTGTTTATTGTTTCCTGTTGATGAAATTTATCATCAAACAAATTATTCATATTCTAAAGAAATTTTATCACAAAGACTATATGTCATGGATAAATGTTTAGATAATAAAAAAAGAATATTAATTAGTCATGTTGAGGGTGTTACTAGATTTCTTCCTAATCCAGAATTATATAAATTAAATACTTTATTTCTTGAAAAAAATAAATCTTATAATTTAAATAATTTAGTTAATTCTTTAATTAATATGGGATTCACTAGAGTTAATAAAATTGATCAATCTTTACAATTTGCTTTAAGAGGTGATATTTTAGATATTTTTCCAATTAATTTAGATAAACCTATAAGAATTGAATTTTTTGATGATGAAATAGAATCTATTAGATATTTTGAAATAGAAAGTCAAACTTCAATAGAAGAAATTGATAATATTAAAATATTTCCTGCTACTGATTTATTAATAGAAGATTTTAATTATGGTAAAGAAAATATTTTAAATAAGCTTAATATTGATTTAAAAAGATTAAAAATAGAAGAAAGAGAAAAATTAATAAATAAAGTAAATGAAGATTTAATTAATATGGAAAATGGCTCTTTTGATGAGAATTATTATTCATATTTCCATTATTTTCAAAAAGAAATTTTTAATATAGTTTCATATTTTAAAAGTGATTTAACTTTAATATATCAAAAAGAAGAAGTTGATAAATATATTGAAATTCAAAAAGAAGAAAATGATGAATCAATTAATGAATTGTTTTCAAATGGCCTATCTCTTTTTGATAAAAATTATTCTTTGTCTTTTGAAAATGCTTTGCATGACTGTTTATATAGTTATGGATATGAACAAGATGAAAATGATTATTCTTTATTGATTAATAACATTCCATTTGTAAGTAATAATATTTTAAGTTCTTTAAATTTAATTAATGAATATAGTAAAAAAGGCTATAAAATAGTTATTTGCTTAAAAGACAACTTTGATAAATATGTAGAGTTTTTAAAAAATAATAATGTAGAATTTGAAATTATAGATAATGATTTACCTAATAATATAGGTTTATATAAATATGATTTAAATATTGGTTTTATTTATAAAGATAAAGTATTATTTTTATCTAAAAAAGAAATATTTAATTATAAGCAAAACCTAAATATATTTTCTTCAAGATATAAAAAAGCTACTATATTAAATTCTTATGATGAATTAAGTGTTGATGATTATGTAGTACATGAAGAAAATGGTATTGGACAATATAAAGGAATAGTTAATTTAACTGCTAATGGAATAACTAGTGATTATTTGAAAGTTTTATATGCAAATAATCAATATTTATACATTCCTTTAGAAAAATTTTCTCGTATAAGAAAATATGTTTCTAAAGAAGGTAGTGTTCCTAGATTATCTAAATTAGGTGGTAAAGATTGGGCTAATGTTAAAGAAAAAATAAAAAATCAAGTTAATTTCTTAGCAGATAGATTATTAGCTTTATATGCAGAAAGAGAAATAACTCCAGGTATTAGCTTTAAAGAAGATGATGAATTTCAAAAAGAATTTGAAGATGCTTTTCCTTATCAAATGACTAGAGATCAACAAAAAGCTCTTGAAGAAATTAAATTAGATATGGAAAAACCTACTCCTATGGATAGACTTTTATGTGGAGATGTTGGTTTTGGAAAGACTGAAGTTGCTTTTAGAGCAGCTTTTAAAGCTATTCTTTCTAATAAACAAGTAGCGTTATTATGCCCTACAACTATTTTAGCTAAACAACATTATGATGTAGCTAATTCTCGTTTTTCTTTATTTGGAGTGAATATTGCTTTATTTTCTAGATTTGTATCAACTAAAATTCAAAATGAAAATATTAAATTAATTAAAGAAGGAAAAATACATCTTATTATTGGCACTCATAGATTGTTATCAAAAGATATAGAGATTCCTAATTTAGGTTTATTAATTGTTGATGAAGAACAAAGGTTTGGGGTAGAACATAAAGAAAGAATTAAAGAAATTTCTAAAAATGTTGATGTTTTAACTTTAACTGCTACTCCTATTCCTAGAACTTTACAAATGTCTTTATTGGGTATAAGAAATTTATCTCAATTACAAACTCCACCGAGTTCAAGAATGCCTATACAAACTTATGTTACTGAATATAATCCTCATTTAGCTAAAGAAGTAATTTGTAGAGAATTATCTCGTGGTGGTCAAGTATTTTATTTGTATAATTTAGTTTCTACTATTTTTCAAAAAGCTGAACAAATTAAAAAAGCTATTCCTAATGCTAGAGTAGGCGTAGTTCATGCTAAAATGGATTCAGAAGATATTGATAAAATAATGACTGAATTTTATTTAGGTAATATTGATGTTTTAGTATGTACTTCTATTGTTGAATCAGGACTTGATGTACCTAATGCAAATACTATTTTAATTGAAAATAGTGATAAATTTGGTTTATCTCAACTTTATCAAATAAAAGGACGAGTGGGTCGTTCTAATAGGGTTGCTTATGCTTATTTATTTTATAATAAAAATAAAGAATTAACTCCAGAAGCAGAAAAAAGATTAAAAGCAATTAAAGAATTTGCTTCTTTAGGATCTGGATATAAAATTGCTGAAAAAGATTTATCTATTAGAGGAGCAGGTGATATATTAGGCTCTCAACAATCAGGTTTTATTGATTCAGTAGGTATTGATATGTATGTTAATATTCTTTCTGAAGTTATTAATGAGAAAAAAGGTATAAAGAAAATTGATAAAAAAATAAAATCTACTAACATTACTATTGGTGGATATATTCCTTCTAATTATGCTTTAGATACAGATAAAATTCAAATTTATCAAGAAATAGAAGATACTCAAACTATTGCTAGTATTGAATTATTAAGAAGAAAATTAAAAGATATTTATGGTAAATTACCAAAAGAAGTAGAAAAGATTTTATTAAAAAGAAAAATTGATATTTTAGCTTCTTCAAGTAATATTGAATCTGTTTATGAAGATAACATGATTAATATTATTTTAACTAAAGAAATTTCTTTAACTAATGGAGTTGCTACTATGTTGTCTAATAAATTATCTGTGATTAAAGATGATATTTTTGTTAGAGTTATTGATAAAAAATTTATTATTAAAATTCAAAAAAATAAAGAATCTCAAAATAATTTATTATATATATTAGAAGTTATTAACACTTTATAAGATAATTGGTAAAATATAAATATGAGATTAGGTAAATTTTTAAAAATATCACGAATTATTAAAAGAAGAACAATTGCTAAAAATGTTTCTGATTTAGGTTTAATAAAAATTAATGGTAAAGTTAGTAAACCTTCTAGTGAAGTAAAAATAGGTGATGAATTATTTTTATCTTTAGGAGAAAGACAATTAACTATTAAAATTAAAGATATAAATAATATCACTAATAAAAAACAAGCTACAGAAATGTTTGAAATAATTAAAGATGAAGTGATTAATATGCCTCTTGATTCATAAATATGAATAGGAGGCTTTTTTATGGAAGAAACTAATCAAATAAAAAAACATAGCATTTGTGTTTATGAAAGAGGAGAAGTATTAATTGAAGGAGTGATTAAACTTGATAGTTTTGATAAAAATGAATTTTTAATTAATACATCAAAAGGATATTTACATATTAAAGGAAAAGATTTAACTTTAGGAACTATGGATATGGATAAAGGAACTTTATCTATTAATGGTACTGTTGATTCTGTTTGTTATTTAACTGGTACATCATCAACAAAAGAAGGCTTTTTCCAAAGAATTTTTAAATGAGTTTATTTGAGCAATTTCAAACAATAATTGGCTCTATTGTTTTTGGTTCTTTAAGTTTATTTACTTGGACTTTATTTAATCGAATTTTTTATTCAAAAAAATTATATATTATAAGGTTCCCTTTAGAAATAATATTGTTTTGTTATATGGCATATTTATATTATATCTTTTTAGGCACTTTTTCTTCAGGTATATTTAATATATTTTATATCCCTAGTTTAATATTAGGAGGATATATTTATTATCGTTTTTATGCTTATTATTTTGAATCATTATTTGAAGAAGTAGCTTCTTCTTTATATAAGAAAATCATTTTACCAATTAAATTGAAAATAAAAAAAATATGTGGTAAATTATTTTTAAGAAAGAAGAAAAAGAAATATGAAATTAAGCAAAACAACCAATAGAGTTATAAGTGTATTTTGTCTAGTTATATTTATGGCTTCTTTAGTGTATTTAGGTGTAGTAGGTTATCAATTAATCGCTACATATAGAGAAAATGAAAGATTAAAAAAACAATATCAAGAATTATTACAAGAAGCTCAAAGAATAGAAGAATATAATAAAAAAGTTGGAGAAGATGGATATTATAATGTCTATTCTAATTCAGAAGATATGGTCGTTTATGGTAATGGCCAAACAATTATAATTACAATTAAATAAAAATATCAAGCCCGTTAGGGATAAATAAATATAATAGATTTAACAATATGTTTTCTTACAAAAAATAAAAATTTTTGTAGTTTTTGAAAGATGTTGATTTAATATAAATGAAGTGATTGCAATGTTACTTAAAAGAGAAAGGTGTTTAGAAAAAATACGTCCTTTTTATGATTTAGATATTATTAAATTGTTAGTAGGTTCTAGAAGAGCAGGTAAATCAAAAGTGCTAGAGCTAATTATTAATGAACTTAAGGAAAAAGGAGTCGACGAACAAGATATACTCTACATGAACTTCGAAAATCTGGATTTCGAAGAAATATCTGATTATAAGAAGCTAAATACATATGTAAAAGAACACATAGGGAAAAATAAACAATATCTTTTTTTGATGAAATTCAACATGTATCAGGATTTGAAAAAGCTATAAATTCTTTTAGAGTATCTTTTGATTGCTTTATATTCATTACTGGTTCAAATTTCAAAATGTTGTCATCTGAAATATCTACATTACTTACTGGAAGGATAATTGAATTTTGTATCTATCCTTTTTGCTTCGAAGAAAGCGAACAATATAAAAAAGAATTAGGGAAGCAATTAAGTAATGACTTTGCAGACTTTTTAGAGTTAGGTGGATATCCCTTTAGATTTAATTTAGAATCGAAAGATGATGTCAAATCTTATTTAAATGAATTGTATAACAATATTTGTGAAAAAGATATATTTTCAAGAGATGCAGAAATAGAAAAGATAAAATTTAACAAAATAGCATCGTATGTTTTATTAAACGCTGGAAATGACTTTAATCCAGAATCAATCTATAATTATTTTGATAAGATGGAAAAAACATTTTTGATAAAACCTATATATCGATACAATATTTCTGGCAAACAAATTCTTAAATCTAATCCAAAATATTACGCAATTGATAATGGAATGAGAATCATAAAATCTAACTCGAACAATTATGATCGTGGAAGATTTTTAGAAAACTTAATCTGTTTTGAATTGCTATCTCGAGGCTATGAAGTATATATTGGTAAAACGTATAAAGGAGAAGTTGATTTTGTTGTAATTAAGAATGGTAAGAAGTGTTTTATTCAAGTTGCGTATGTAATGGAAAGTGAGAAAACAATAGCCAGAGAATTCAGCGCTTTTTCACCGATTAAAGATGCATCACCTAAATATGTTTAAGCCTTGATACAATTGATATGTCTAGAAACGGAATTACGCATTTAAATATTATTGATTTTTGACTCATAAAAAGGATTTATTTTTATCTTAAGAAATTATGCAATATCTTAGTATAGAAGTTCTAGCTTTATTAATACTTAGACAATAGATAAAAATCTCTAATAAGTTTGATAAAAGGCTATAGTGCCTTTTATTTTTACTTAAATTAGAATTTATTATACAAAAATGTGGTAAAATATTAGATTTTTCTATACAAAAATGTGCAAATAAAGGTTTAAAACACATACAAAAATGTAAAAAAATATCTATAAAACCCTTTTAATTATTATAGAAGTAAGATAAGTTGCTTAGACAACATCATTTGAAAATTTTGGTAAATCATATAAATCTGTTTCTTAAATAAATTTTGTTATTAGAATAAAATATTATTTAATAATATCTTTTTTTTCACTTTTTTACTAAAAATATTTTTTAATAAATTAATTATATCTCTTAGTGATTATAAAAATTAAATAACATATAAAATAATTCATGAAAATTTAGGCTAAACTCCTATTCTTAAATATCTTTATTTATGAAAGGAGTTTTTTGATCAAGTTGTTTTAGCTTCATATTTTATAAAATAATAAAATTTTTTGGGCCAAAATATGTTTTAAAAATC
>URVS01000055.1 GCA_900551385.1 uncultured Mollicutes bacterium
AAAAACAGGGAGGAGATCTAATTAAAAAAAAATATTGTAAAGAAAAAGAGTATTATTTTATAATAAATTTGTAAATTTAAATATTTATTTTTAAATTATTATTCACTGTGAAATGTTGTTCATTAGTTTTTCTTTGAACAGATTCCAATGTATTTTCTTGTTTTTTACGTGTTTCAATAATTCCCAGAATTTTTTCTACTTTTTCAACATCTTCACTTTTACACATCCATCCTTTTGTTTTACCAGCTACATTATTTAAATCATCAAAATTTTCTGGTGTATAATACTCAAAGTATGGTTTAATTTTTGATTTTTCAATTTCAGGAATTTCTGCTGTTAATTGATAATATTTAGTTGAAGTGTTGCAATCTACTGTTGAAAGACGTAATCTTAGTATTGATTCATTTTTATTCATAATACCATATTTTCTTATATACATAGTATATAGTATATTTTTTGGTATTTTATATCTTTATTTATTATTCAATGTTTAAATAAAATAAGAATGTATTAGAAATAGTTATAATAAATATCTTATAGTAATATGTAAAATTATCAACATCTTTTTTATTAAAAATAGATACTTTTTATTTTCTTTAAAATCAAATATTTAAATCTTTTTAAAATTTTTCTTTTTTTATTTTATAATCAGGACAATATTCTTTCATTTTATTATAAAAATCTTTACTATGATTTTGATAAAAGTCATGACATAATTCATGAATAATAACTTGATCAATTAAATCAATAGAAAAATGAATAAGATTTTCATTAAAAACAAGTTCTTTTTTTCTATATTTATTAATTCCAAAAACCGAACACATTTGCTTAATTTTTATATCATGATAACCTAAGTTCATAATCTTTTCATAATACCTAACTCTTTCAGTAATTATAATTAATAAATATTTTTTAGCTAACATTTTTTTGCCTTGATATAAAACATATACATTATCTATTAAATTATTATCTTCTTTAGGATATATTCTTTCTATTTCTCCTAAAATATAAGCATAATTTCCTTCAATAAGAGGATCATTATTAAATTTAGCAATAATTTTTTCTTTAAATCTTTTATTTAAATCATTTTCAAGTCTTTTTAAGGAATAGTGATTATTAATTCTAACAAAAATCATTCCATATGCATAATGATATGTATTAGAAATTCTAGAAACATAATTAACCATTACCTTAACTGGATATCCTTTTATATTCAAAATTACTTGTTGTCTCATAGCTAAATTATATATTATATAATTGTTTAGAGGTATTAAATTATGGAAAAAGTTTTAATTAGTGCATGTTTAATTGGTGAAAACACAAAATATAATGGAGGTAATAACTTTATTAAAAGTGTAGAAAAACTTTATCCTTTATGTGATTTAATAATTATTTGTCCTGAAGTTATGTCAGGATTAAAAACTCCTAGAAGCCCTAGTGAAATAAAAAATGGAAAAGTAATTAATAAAGCCAATAAAGATGTTACATCTTTTTTTAAAAGTGGCGCTTCATTAATTACTTATATAGCAGAACAAAACAATGTTAAATATGCTTTATTAAAAGAAAATTCTCCTTCATGTGGAGTACATCATATTTATGATGGTACTTTTTCTAATAATTTAATTAAAGGTAATGGTATTACTACTCAAGAATTAATCAAAAAAGGGATTCAAGTCTTTTCAGAAAAAGAAATCGATAAATTAATTGAAATACTTAAAAATTAATTTTTAAAATATTCATATATTAATTCTTCAACTACTCCTGAATCTAACATTGTTTCAGTCATCAATTTAGGAACTAAAATTTTAAATATTTCTTTCTTTTCTAATAAAATATTTTTAGCTAATTCATATTGTTTATTTCTTATTTGTGATTTAATTAATTCAATTTCTTCTAATTTCTTTTGCGAATAAACATGATTAGTATAATCGTCATCATAATACATATGATTATCATAACCTAACATACCATTTTTTAACATTTCATTAATAATTTCTTCTGCATTATCAATAGAATTTTCATTCAACATATAAGGACCATTATTAAACAAAACATTACCTAAATAATATCCATAATTAATTGCAATACTATTTAACATATCTTTAAAAGAAAAGATTTTTTTAGTTACTTCTTCTTCATAATCATCATCGTCATCAAGTATATCACTAAAAAATATTGAACCAGTTGATGAACCACCATTATCAATATTTAGAATATAATTTCCTTTATTAAGAGTTCTAGCTACTATAAATTTTCCTACTTCTGCATAAGCAATAATTTTCTTATCTATTTTAGATACACCAACATCAATACTTTCTTTGATAATCTTATTAGCAACATTTAAAAATAATTTATCATCAATTTCTTCTTTATCTGTCTCAATTAAACATTGATTAATTAAAGTTTTAAGACCTGAAGAAGAAAAAGAATTAGTTAACAAAGCCATTCTATCAAGTGATGTTTGAAATTTATAATTACATTTATTAATATAATAATTTAAAATTTCTTTTCTTGAATTTAAATCTGGATAAGAAATAAATATTTTCATATCAATTCTACCAGGTCTAACTAATGCTTGTGGTATCGAGCCATAATCATTTGCAGTTCCTACTAAAAATACATTATTTTTACTATCCATTCCATCAATTAATGATAATAACATTGTTAAATTACTTCTTAATGTATCTGATTCATATTCTGAATCAGGAACAAAACGACTTATTTCATCAATAAAAATAATGCTTGGACCATTTTTACTAGCTTTTTTATATAATTTTTTAAATCTTGATTGAGCAAACATTTTTGTTGTATCAAATTCATAAAAATTAACATTAGTTTCACTAGCTAAAACTTTAGCAAATAATGTCTTTCCATTACCTGGTTCACCATATAAAATTAATCCTTTAGGGATATAACTTCCTCTTGAAGCATATTTTTCTCTATTATTTAATACATCTATAACTTTTCTTAGTTCCTTTTTTTCTAATTCGTACCCTGCAATATCATTTAATTTTTCCATATATTTTCCTTTCTTCAACTGCTTTAAAATTATAAGTTGGTTTAATTATAGAAATAATATCTACAGTTGATAAAATATTATCTATAATTTGCTTACTATCTTTATAAGCAAAACATGATTCATCTTTAGTACTTTCTACAACAGAAGTAGAATAAATACCTTCCATTGATTTAATAAAATCATTAAGTGAAATTTCTTTTATTGCTTCACTTCTTGATAATTTTCTACCCGAGCCATGAGGAGCAGAATAATTAAATTCTTTATTACTTTTACCTCTAGCAATAATACAACCATCTTTCATATTTAATGGAATAATTACTTTTTCACCTAAATAACTAGCTATTGAACCTTTCCTTAAAATTAAATCATCCATATTGATATAATTATGAATACTTTCAAATCCTTTTAATTTTTTATAATGTAAAGATAAATATTTACAAATTTTTTAGCAATTAATTCTCTATTTAATGAAGCAAATTTTTGACATATATCCATATCAAAAATATAATCATCATATAACTGACCTTCTAAATAACATAAATCATCATCAATAAAATATTCTTTTTTTAATTCTTTTATCTTTTCATTTATTAATTTTTCTTTATTTTCTTTTTTTAATTCTTCAATTAAATTATTAATTTTAAATTTAAGTTTATCTTTTTGATATTTAATTGCTTTATTTTGATAAATTTCACAAACTTGCTTACCTAAATTTCTTGAGCCAGTATGAATAATTAAATATTTATTATTATCTTCATCAAAATCTATTTCAATAAAATGATTACCTCCACCTAATGAACAAATTGATTTTTTTAAATATGTTTTATTTTTTAAATCTTTAAAACATTTTAATAAGGCAATGTCTATTCTGTTAGAAATAATATTTTTATTAACATTCATGCCACATGGAATATTATCGTGAATAAATTTATCTAATGAAGGTAAATCTATATCTATATTACCTAAATTAACTACTTTCATACCACAGCCAATATCTACACCTACTAAATTTGGCACAACTTTTCCATGTAATGTCATAGTTAAACCAATTACTGATCCTTTACCACAATGACAATCAGGCATTATTCTAATAACACTTTCTTTAATAAATTCTTGATCTAATAATAATTTAATTTGATTTTTTGTCTTTTCATCAATTTCATTTGAAAATATTTTAGCGTAATTATATTTTCCTTTGATAACAAGCATTTTAACCACCTCACAATTATATTTTTTCATATATAATTTATAAATAAAATGTGCAGTTTAAAAAATATAAATGTACCCAAAAATGCATATACGCTATAATTATTTATTTAAATTTTTGTACCCATATTGTATACTAAAAATAAATAAGGAAGTATTTTTATGGATAAAATTAAAGTAAATTTATCATATTATGTTTATTCAACAATTTATAACGATGCAGAAAATTTTGGCATTATAAAAAATAATCAAGAACCAAATATTAATTTATTTTGCAACATGATTATAAAAAGTTTATATCAAGAAAGATTTAATAAAGTAGAACAAACAAGAAATAAATTTAAAAATAAATTAATAAATTATTTACCTCAAGAAGAATTAGATGATGTTTTAAATGATATTTCTAAAACTATTGCAGAAACATATAATGATTTTTCTAATCAATATCATGATTACTTTATTATGATTAGGCCAAAAAAAGAATATGAATATATTTTTGACACTATTATTGAAAATCATTTAAGGAATGATACAATATCAAATTATTTTAGATCATTATTTGTTGAATATACTTCTTATAGTCAAGAAGATTGTGAATTATTAATATTTAAAGATTTATATCTAACTTTAAATAAAGCAATTAAAAATCATAATATTATAAAAATTAAAATTAATAATAATTATAAAATATTTAAACCTTATCAAGTAGTTAACACTAAAGAAAAATTATATAATTTTTTAATAGGATTAGAAACAACATCTAATAATAAAAATAGATGTTTATCTTTACATTTATACAAAATAAATCAAGTATTAATAACTAATGATACTTTTATTTTTTCAAATAAAGAAATAAATGCCTTAGATCAAATTATTTTAAAAGGTCCTCAATTTTCTTCTTCTGGTTTTTGTGAATGTAAAGTCGAATTAACTGAAAAAGGATTAAAAAAATGGAAAACAATCTTTATGCATAGACCAATTCCTACTAAAATAGAAAATAATTTTATTTATTTTTATTCTTCTTGTGATCAACTATTTAATTATTTTTCTCGTTTTGGTAAAGATGTCAAAATAATTTATCCAGATTTTCTTAAGAAAAAAATATATTTATTTCATAAAGAAGCTTTATAATCTAATTCAAAGATTTATAAAAAAATTAAAAATTTTTAGGGCCATAATATAGTTTTCAAATCTCTATATACATGAATAGATTAAAATTAATGTTAACCCAAAATAAAAAGGGAATTAACCCTTTTTACTTAATAAGCACATCTGCGCCTTTTATTTCTAATTCATTAATTGTTTCAAGATATTTTTTTATACGTGAATAACCAACTTGTGATAAATCAATACCTTTTTCAGCAAGAATTTTATTTAATTCACCCATATTAATTTTTTTATTTTTCTTATGGGAAATAATTTCAATAATTTCTTGGTTTAATTTATTTTTATCAATTTTATTTGATTTTAATTTAGCAACATAAATATTCTTTTTAGATTCATTTACTTCTAATATTTCATTAAATTCTTTTGAAAAAAATTCAGGTGCTTTTTTATAGCCATAATTTCTGACATCAAATGAAGAATCTAATTTCATTAAACCATTTACTAAACCAGATATAGGAAAAATACCATCATGCGTTTCTAACATTTCTTTAACTTGTGCTTTTAAATCTTTTTTAACATTTTCTATATTATTAGATTTTTCTTTGATTGCTTCTTCATCACTTAATAATATCTCAACATTAATAAAAGTTGTACAAGTACTTTTTAAAGAAGTAGGTGTAGTTTTTTTACCAATACCTATTACTTCTTTACCTTCATTTCTCCATCTTCTAGCTAATGCAGTATAATCACTATCAGATGCAACAATAATTAATCCATCTAAATATTGTTTAGAATATAATAAATCCATACCTTCAACTACTAAAGAAATATCTGCCGAATTTTTACCTTTAGTAAAATTAACAGTTTGAATAGGTGTAATAGCGTATTCTTCGCAAATACTTTTCCATCCATTTGATTTATCAAAGAAATTACCTACTGCAATTCTAATAGGAGTTTCACCATATTTATTAATTTCAGTAAAAATTTCTGCTATTTTTTTAGATGCATTTTCTGTATCAATTAAAACGCAATAATTTTTATCCATTATCTAATTCTTTCTAAATGCCAAATATCTTCAACATATTGTTCAATTGTTCTATCAGAAGAGAAATATCCAGCTTTAGCAATATTAATTAAGCAAGATCTAGCCCATTTCATTGGATGTTTATATCTCTTTTCAATTTCTTTTGATGCTTGTAAATAACTATTTAAATCTAATAAATTAAAGAATTCATCATTTCTCCACATTATTTCATCAAATACTTGTCTAAATTCACTTGGATTATCATGCCATGTTCCATTTAATAATGAATCCATAACCATTTTAACAGCAGGATTTGAATTATAAACATCCCATGCTTTATATGAATTATTCTTTCTAATTTCATCTAATTCATAATCTTTTTTACCAAAAATAACTGAATTTTCATCACCAACTAATTGATTAATTTCTACATTAGCCCCATCAAGAGTACCTAAAGTAATTGCTCCGTTAATCATAAATTTCATATTTGATGTACCAGAAGCTTCTTTACCGGCAGTAGAAATTTGTTCAGATACATCACTGCCTGGAATAATAATTTCTGCACTTGAAACGCCATAATTTTCAATAAAGACAACCTTCATAAATTTATTTACTTCAGGATCATTATTAACTTTATTAGCGACACAATTAATTAATTCAATAACATTTTTAGCAAAAGAATAACTTGGTGCTGCTTTCGCGCCAAATATAAATGTATGTGGATACATTTTGAAATTCTTATCAGATTTAAGTTTTAAATAATAATACATTATTCTTAAAACATTCATAAGTTGACGTTTATAAGCATGTAATCTTTTAACTTGAGTATCAAATATTGAATTAACATCAACATCAATACCATTATGTTCTTTAATATATTTAGCAAATTTAATTTTATTTTCTAATTTAATTTTTCTTACTTTATTTAAAACTTTTTTATCATCAACAAATTTTTCAAGTTTAGCTAAATCACTTGGATGAGTAATCCATCTATCTCCAATTAAAGAAGTAACTAATTTAGCTAATTCAGGATTACAAGCTAAGAACCATCTACGATGAGTTATACCATTTGTTTTATTATTAAATTTTTCTGGATATAAACTATATAAATCTTTAAATGTATCTTTTTTACAAATTTCTGTATGTAAAGAAGCAACACCATTAACAGAAAAACCAGCATGTATACCTAAATTTGGCATATGAATCATACCATCTTTAATAATTCTTACACGATATATAAATCCATCATCATGACCACTTTCTCTTAAAGATAATACAAATCTACGATCAATTTCTTCAATAATCATATAAATTCTTGGAAGTAAAGTCATCATATATTGAGTTGGCCATTTTTCTAGAGCTTCAGCCATAACAGTATGGTTAGTATAAGCCATTGAATGTTGAACTTGATACCATGCTTCATCCCAACCAAATCCTTCTTCATCCATTAATATTCTCATAAGTTCAGGAATAGCTAAAATCGGATGAGTATCATTTAATTGGAATACTAATTTTTCACATAAATTATTTAAAGTGCCATAAACTCTTTTATGTTCTCTAATTAATGATTTTAAGCCAGCAGAAACTAAGAAATATTGTTGTCTTAATCTCAACATTTTACCATGTTCATTTGAATCATCTGGATATAATGAGTGACAAATTTCATGAATAGATTTTAAATAATCAGAAAATGATTGTGAACTACCAATATAATCATCAACAGGTTCAGCTGACCATAATCTTAAAGTATTAATTGCTCTATGATTATATCCCATAACCATAACATCATAAGGTACTGCTCTTACATGCATACTATTAGCAGTTCTACATCTAACTCTACCATCAGTATCAACATAAGTTTCAGCATTACCATAAAATTCTACTTCAACAGCTTTTTCAGGTTTTCTTGTTTCCCAAACATTATCATATTTTAACCAGTTATCTGGAACTTCAACTTGTTTACCATCAATGATTTTTTGTTTAAAGAAGCCAAATTGATATCTTAATGAATTACCATGGCCTGGATATCTTAAAGAAGCAATAGAATCTAAAAAACATGCAGCAAGTCTTCCTAATCCACCATTACCAAGTCCAGCATCTGCTTCTTGATTTTCTAATTCGTTTAAGTCAATATTTAAATCATCTAAACCATTTTTAACAGTATTATAAATACCTAAATTGATTAAATTATTCGTTAATAATCTACCAATTAAAAATTCCATTGAGAAATAATGCATTTGTTTTTGTTCATTATTTTGAACAACAGCTTTACTAGCTGCCCAGTTTACTGATGCATAATCTCTTACCATTGTTTCAAGAACCATGAATTTTTCAGTAATATGAGCTTCTTCAACAGTACGCCCATAAGACTCAATAATTCTTCTTGAAAATTCATATTTAAATTCTTCTTTTAAGGCTTTCTAACTTTTGATGAAATTCTTGGTAACCACAAATGTTAAACCAATTTCCGAGGTA
>URVS01000056.1 GCA_900551385.1 uncultured Mollicutes bacterium
TGATTAATAACACTATGCTTTTTTATAAAATTAATTAAAAATTTACCAATTATATCATCACCTACTGCACCATAAAAAGATGAAATACCACCAAATTTAGCTATTGCACAACTAACATTAAAAGGTGCTCCACCAGCTCTTCTTTGATAAGAAAAAGCATTATCATGGTATTCACCAATCATATCAACTAAAATTTCACCAACACATATAATCATATTTTATTCATCTAAAAATTTATCATGATCAATCTTTCCAATTTTTGTCTTAGGAAATTCATCTAAAACAATAATCTTATGAGGAATCATATATTTAATTAGCCTTTCATTTAAAGTTTTATATATTAAAGAAATCAATTCATTCTGATTACATTTATAATTTTTATTTAAAATAATATATAAATTTGTATGAGGTTTTGGATAAGCAAAATATTCCATTGCCGCATCAAAAATATCATTATTTTCTAGAACAATTTTTTCAATTTCTAAAGGATAAACATTTATTCCACTGATTTTGAATACTCTTTTCTTTCTTCCTTTAATATAAATATAACCTTCATTATCAATATAACCTAAATCACCACTTTTAATATATAATTTTTCATTTATTTTTATTTTTATATTATTAGATGCTATTAAATCATTTAAATAACCATTCATCATTGTATTACTATTAATACATATTTCTCCTATTTCATTACATGCTAAAATTTTATCTTCATACACTAATACATCAATATCTTTTAATGGTTTACCAACTGAACCAATTTTATAATTCTCTAAAGTATTAACTGCACATACAGTAACAGTTTCAGTTAAACCATATCCTTCTAACAATCGACAATTAGAATGATTTTTAATCATAATATCATTAAAATCATTAATTAATTTTGTTTGAACAATATCTCCACCTATAAAACAAAATTCTAAATTAGTTAATTTTGCTTTTTGAAAATTCTTATTTAAAATTAATTTTTGATATAAAAGAGGCACTCCAATTATCAAATTAACTTTATTTTGATTAATCCATTTAATAACTAAATCAGGATTAAATTTCATCATTAAAGCAGAACTTGCTTGATTAAATAATGGAGCGTGTACTCCCATACCTAATCCAAAGCCATGAAAAGTTGGTAATACTGCTAACATTGATTTTCCTTTAAGAGATTTATTAACAATATACGGAACTTTTTTCGCTAAATTATTTATTGAATCATTACTTAGTTCAATTATTTTTGGCATACCAGTTGTTCCACCCGAATGTAAATAAATAGAAGTTAAAGAATCATCATTAATAAATGAGTCATGATTTTCTTGATATTTATTAAAATCATTTAATAATAAAATATTTTTATCTTTTTTATATTTTAAAGAATATATATTTTTCATAATAAATCCATCAAAAGGATTAACATATATTAAATTTGATAATCCTTTTTTATTATTAATAAAATATTCATGCATTAAAACAATTCCATATTTAGAATTAGTCAATTTCATTGATTCAATAATTTGATCAATTTTTGTTAATGGATGAATAATATTTTGAATAACTCCTATTTCATTTAAAGCATAAAAAGCATAAATATTTAATGGAATATTAGGTAAAGCAATTGTTATAACATCACCTTTATTAATATTTAATGATTTAAAATATGTAATTAATTTTCTAACATTAATAAAAAAATCATTATAAGTAATTTTTTTATTTTCAAAATATAACGCTACATTATCCAAATTATTTAAATTATTATGATAAATTCCTTGATATAATGACATAAAAACCTCTAAACAATATGAAATCCCATTATTAATAAAATAACAACAAATAAACCTGTTATTATTATTTGATGAGCAAAATAAAATATTAAACTATGTCGACCAATAAAAGTAATAACATTATTATGATAATTAAAATTAAATAATGATTTTCTATCTTTATATAATAATTTACCAAAAAATACACCTATAAAGATTTCTCCTCCATATAATAAAAATGGAAAACAATCACTACCAGCTAATTTATCACCAATTAAAATATGACATAATAACAAAAATATATTTTCTCCTTCATAAGAAACAAATATATAATTATGATAAAAATATATACCTATTGAAACCATTATAATTCCTATAACTAAATAAATATATTTATTATATTTAAAATTCTTTAAGCCTAATTCTAATAAAGAAATAATAAAAAGCGCTAAAGCAATACAATGTAAAACACCAAACATGATAGTTATATTAACATCATTAATTATTATACCAATTATATAAGTTCCTAATGTTAATAATAAACTAACACCTAATAACATTAATCCTCTTTTTAAATTATTTTTTGAAAAAGAGCAACATACACCTGTTAATGCTAAAAATAAAAATACTATAAATTGTCTAACAATTATTCTTATATCCCATGTCCAATAACTATAAGCAAAACTTTCTAAACTTCTAGTCCAATTACTTCCACCATATTCAAGAAAAATATCACGCATTAAAAAGCCGGCATCATACATAAAATGATCAAAAATCATAAATATAATTGCTATTCCTCTAATTAAATCAATTTCTAAAACACGATTAAAAGTTTTCTTTTGCAAATTAATTTCCCCTCTTTATATATAGAAAGTATAATCAACTAAACAAATTTTTTCAATAAAATTAATTATTCACCAGCTTTTAAAGCTTCAACCATATTTATATTTTTATTCTTCTTAGCTAAAAATATATTAACAACTAAGTTAGTTAATAAAACTAAATTAATAACAATAATATATGAAACAATACCAATAGAGATAATAACTTCATATTCGCTAGCCAAAGCTTTCATTAAAGCATTCAATAAACTATATCCAATAGGTAAACCAATAACAATACCTAATATAGTTAACCATAGATTTTGTTGAATCAATATCTTCGCTAATTTTGAATTTCTAAATCCTACAACTTTCAAAGTAGATAAATCACGATATTTCTCTAAATAAGAAATAACTCCTAGATTATATAAAACAATAAAACCTAATAGACATGCAAATGTTACTAAAACAGTAATTGATGTATTCATAATTTCCATAAATGAATCGTATGAAGACATAACATCTTTCTTTTTAGTTTGTAAACTTAAACATGTATAATTATTTATATCAACATTATCATTAGTTAATAAATAAGAAATATTAATTAAATCATTTAAACTAACATCGTTCTTATTTTTAATATTCTTAGAATATTCATAACTGATAAAAATTGATTTATTAAGTATAGAAGTAACAATTTGCTTAATAGGTAAAGAATATTCATAACTTGAACCATATAACTTAAATTTAAGAACATCACCAACCTTAAAATTATTTTCTTCAGCTATACGAGTAGAAATATATGCTCCATCATTATCCAAAGAAACAATATTATATTTTTGATCAATAACTCTTATATAATCATGACTATTATCATAAATATCAATAACATAATTATTATTGTTTATTTTAATTGTACTTTCATAAACTGCATCTGCTTTTAAATCATTTTGAACATTTTTAATATCTTCATTATTTGCTTGTTCATCAGTAGATAACTTATAATCAAAATTTAAAACTGTATTATCTAAAGTATTTAACATTTCTTTCATTGTATCTTTCATACCAAAACTAGCCAATAAAAGTATAGTGCAACATACCACGCCAAATAAAGCCATTAATGTTCTAACTTTATTTCTAAATATATCTCTTAAATTCCATTTTGTTACAAAACTTCTATTATTAATAAATTTTGATTTTTCAATTAATAATCTTTTTGTTTTTTTAATATCATTACCTTTTAATATATCACTTGTATTACATTTTAATATCTTTCTAGTAGATAAAAATGAAATTAAAGAAATTAATACAATTACAAAAACAATAATTAAATAACTCCACCATGGAAAATATAATTTCCAATAAGGCATATCAAAACATGTACCTTCCATTGTAACTGGATTAACAATAATTCCTGAAATTAAATAACCAACTGGAATAGCTAAAATTGAACCAATTAAACTAATAAATGTTCCAAAAAATGTGTAATGAAATAATATTTTCTTATTTCTAAGACCTAATGCTTTTAAAATACCAATTTGACTTTTTTCATTAGTAGTTATTCTTGACATAGTAGTAATCATAGTTAAAACACCAATAATTAAGAAAATTAAAGGTAATAAATATCCCATAGTTTGACCTTCTTCAATTTCACTATTAAGCATATTGTATGAAGCATTTTCTTCACGAGATAATAACATTGAAGTAGTATTTAATGTTGCATTTATTTTATTTTCTAAATCATTTTTTTCTAATGTTGTATCAATTAATATTTGATTATAAATTAAAGATAAATTAGGAATATCTTTTATTGTTTCATTAAATAATTTTGGAGTAATATAAAAATAACCATAAGTTTCATAATCAGGCATAATTTGATTTTCATCTTTTACTGCATATAAATATTCTGGACTTTGTATTAAAGATCCAATTTTAAAAGATAAGCTTAAATTAAAATATGTAATTTTAAATTCATCACCAATTTTTAAATTATTATTTATAGCAAATTTATTAGAGACATAAGCTTCTAAAGAAGAAGAATCATATTTATTTCCTTCAACAATATATAAAGAAGAAATATTATTATTTTCCATCACATTTAAAGATAAAGTTTTATCTTTTTTTGAATCATCGACATAAGTAGTATTAACAACCAATCTTCTTGTTGCATCAACATTATCAAGATTATTTATTTTATTAATATCTTCATCATTAAAGCCATTAACATTTATTGAATATAACCAATAATCAGCATAATTTGTTTCATTAAAGAATCTTTCTCCATCAACTTTTAATGAATACCATTCACTATTAAAACCTAAAAAGACACCTACACTTAAAAAGATAATTATAATTAAAGAAATAAATTGTGCTTTATATTTAAATAATGTTCGATATAATTTTTTAAATAAAACCATATTACCAATCTATCTCCTCTACTGATTTAATATCTTTATTTTCTTCCAGTGATTTAATTAAACCATTTTTTACTTTAATAACAATATCAGCAATCGAAGCAATACTAGAATTATGAGTAACCACAATAATTGTTTTATGATATTTTTTGGTCATATCTAATAATAATTTTAAAACTAAACTACCTGTTTTAGAATCTAATGCACCTGTTGGTTCATCACATAAAATTATTTTTGGATTTTTTGCTAAAGCTCTAGCAATAGATACTCTTTGTTGTTCTCCTCCAGATAACTGTTAAAGTAGGTATTAAATTATAAAATTGAAAAATAAATCCTACAGTATTAGCTCTATAATCCGCTAATTCATTTTCATTAAATGATGAAATATCAATATTATCAACTATTATTTTTCCTGATGTAGGATTATCTAATCCACCAATTAAATTTAATAAAGTTGATTTTCCTGCTCCACTTGGACCTAAAATTACTACAAATTTCCCTTCTTCTAATGAGAAAGAAGCATCTTTCAAAGCATAAAATTCTTGCTCTTTTTCACCATATTTTTTACATAAATTATCAAGTTTTATTATTTCCATATTATTCCTTTCAATAAATAGGTAGTTGTAACTAACTAGTAAAGTTATTATAGACTAACTCATTTACGTGAACAAGAAAAAAAGAGATTTTTTCTCTTTTTAACATGTAATATCTTTTAAATCATATTTAATAATTTTACTTAATTCTAATAAAGTTGTTTCAATTTGATAACCAATTTTACCACCACTGAAGATAATCTTATCATAATTAGATGCAGATATATCAATAATTGTTTTAAAGAATTTTTTCATTCCAATTGGCGAACAACCACCATGAATATAACCTGTTAATGGTAATAAATCTTTTGATTTAATCATTTCTATAGATTTTTCATTTACACATGAGGCGGCTTTTTTCAAATCTAATTCCTTATTAACTGGAACTAAGAAAACATAATATTGATGTGATTTACCTTGAGTAACTAATGTTTTAAAAACAATATTTGGATCTTCATTTAAACTATTAGCAACATCAATTCCACTAATCGCTCCACTAGAAAGATAATTATGAACAACAAATTTAATCTTTTTTTGTTCTAATAATCTAATTGCATTAGTTTTCTCTTCTTTCATATTAAATATAAACCTCCATGAACCTTAATATAATATATAAAAAAAGTAGTTCATACAAACTACTTTATTTTACAATTATTTATTTAATTTTTCACCACAATTTTTACAAAATATAGCATCAGCATCATTTTCAGATTTACATTTTGGACATATATTTTTTAATTTATGACCACAAGTTGAGCAAAACAAAGCATCTTTATCATTTTCAGATTTACAATTTGGGCAAATAATTTTATTAGAAGCATTAATAGTTTTATTTAATTCTTCACGTGTACCATCAAGCATATAATTAACAACATCTTTATGTACTGGAGCGCTTTGACTAGCCGCAAATGAATTAAGTTCTTTCATAAAACCTAATATTAAGAAAATAATTCCAATAGAAGTCAATGGTAAACCAATAAATAAACAGAAAAATAATTTTGGTTGAGTCATTGAATTAAAACTCATAAAAAAATCAATAAATCCAATTATGGATAACACCAAACCTATTGGTAAAATTATAAATCCTAATGTTCTAAATGTCTTTTTTGTTTTTGAATAATCTTTCATTTCCATCACCAATTAAATTATAACATGTAATATTTAAAATAAAAATATTTTAATTTCTAAATTTTTCCATAAAAAAACTCGTTAAGCAATATAACGAGTAATAATTTAATAAGTGGTGACCCAGAAGAGATTCGAACTCCTGACCTACAGCTTAGAAGGCGGTTGCTCTATCCAACTGAGCTACTGGGCCAGCACGCTTTATTATAATAGTATGTTTCAAATTAAAAATCAATAATATTTTAAAATTATTTTTAAATTTGTTAATTATTAATGTTTTATAAAAAAACTATTAATTATAAAAATGAATCTATATTTTTCCAAACAATATCATCATAATTACCAAAGAAACTATAATTATCATTATTAAAACCATGACCAGCATTATCAATTTTAATTAATGAACATTTAGAATATATTTCACTAGCTTTAATTGAATAAGAAATATCAACAGTCGTGTCACTCGTACCATGAAAAATAATCACATCATTTTTAAAATTATTAATATGTTCAAATGGATCATAATCAATTAAAGTATTAATAAAATCATCACCAAAAGGATTAAATGGTGTAGAAGCATAATTTTTTGCTTGATCAGGTATATTAAATGCAGGATATAATAATATTAATTTATTAATTATATTATTATAATCATTAGCGACTAAACTTGATACTAATCCACCTTGACTAGTACCAAATAATAAAATATTATTTTGATCAACGTCATTTCTAATTTTTAAATCATCAATTACTGCTTTTAAATCGTTTACTTCTGTAAAGATAGTCATTTTTTTCATATCACCATCACTTTTTGATGATGAACTTCCTCCACAAAAATCAAAAGCATACGCTAGAAATCCTCTTTTAGCAAATTGATAAGCATAAGATTTTAAAGAAGAATTAGTTAAAAATGCACTATGGGATAAAATTACTAAAGGATATTTTTCTTTTTTTATTGAAGGGATATATAATTTACCATATATTTTTAAATCATTATTATGAGAATATAATTCTTCCATTTTAATCTCATTATTAATAGAAGAAACTTCACTTGAATTATTATTTGATGAACATGATATAACATTACTAGAATTAACATTAGAACAACTTACAAATAAAAATAAAAAAGCATAATATAAAATTTTTTTCATAAATTCACCTTGATAATTTTATATTATACTCTTTTTTTCAATTTAGAAATAAATTTATAATTTTATCTCATTGTAATCAATATTACTAACTGCAATATCTTCTTCTTGATATATACCTTCTACCATTAAAGTTTCACCTTCTAATAAGAAATTTACTTTAGGTTCTTTATTCATTAAATCTAATGATAACATTACTATTTCATATAATTCTTTATTGACTGTTTCTTCATCAATTAAAGCTGATTTATTTACATTTAAATTAAACTCAGTATTGGCTTCTTGTTCTTTATTAATTTCATTATAAATATCTAAATTATTCAACATATATTTTGATGGTAATAATTTATTTAAACTATTTGCAAATGTTATATTATCACTTTCACCAACATTAGAATAAACACTGACAGGAACTAAATATTTATTATTTTGATCATAATTTCTTTGATAAAAAATTGTAACTAATTCTTTATTTTCTACTATTGAAGAATTATCCATTACAACATTTAATTGAGGTTTATTAATATTTTCTTTTATTAATTCACCATCGCAAGATAAAGAAACACTATTGAGGTTATCAAATTGTAACAATGTTGAAACTAATGCATCATATTTTAAAGAAGAATTAATATTATCGTCTGTTAAAAAATCTTTTGAAAAATCAATAGTGAGATTATTTTCCTCATTAGTAGTAAATGAATTCACTCTTGCATTGTCTTTAATAAAACCATGTATATATTCATTACTTGCTTTAGAAGATACTTTTAAAAGATTAATAACATCTAACATTTCTTCATGAATTTCATTTTTCTTTTCTAAGCTTACTGTAAGTGGTACAGTA
>URVS01000057.1 GCA_900551385.1 uncultured Mollicutes bacterium
TGATAAAAAATTATATGCATTAAGAGATGTTACTGCGACTGTTGATTCGATTCCTTTAATTGCATCTTCAATTATGTCAAAGAAATTGGCTTCAGGCTCAGATACTATTTTATTAGATGTTAAATTTGGTAATGGAGCATTTATGAAAGACATTACTTCTGCAGAAAAATTAGCTTCTACAATGGTTGAAATAGGTCACCATTTAAATAAAGATACTAGAGCAGTTTTAACTGATATGAATCAACCTTTAGGAAAAGCTGTTGGTAATTCTTTAGAAGTTATTGAAGCATGTGAAACATTAAAAGGAAGAGGGCCAAAAGATTTAGAAGAATTATGTTTGGGCTTAGGAACAATTATTCTTCAACAAGCACATGTAGTAGATAATAAAGAAACTGGAATTAAGGTGTTAAAAGAAAAAATTAATGATGGTTCTGCTTTTATTAAATTAAAACAATTAGTCGAATATGAAGGAGGAGATAGTACTTATTTAGATAATTATAATAAATTTAAACAAGCAAAATATTCTATACCTTTATATTCTAATAAAAAAGGATATATTCATAAAATTGAAGCATTAAATGTTGGTGAATGTGCAATGCATTTAGGAGCTGGTAGAGCTACTAAAGACGATATTATTGTTATTAACTTGTTATACTGATAAAGAAAACGTTAATGATATTATTAATGAATTGCTAAATGCTTTTGAAATAAAAGATAATCCAATTCATAATCAAAAAATAATTTATAAAGTTATTGATTAATTTAGTTATAAATTTTCGTATAAGATAATACCTTTTATTAGAGGTGTCTTATGCGAAAATTTTTATTTGGTCTTATTTGTTTATCATTAATATCTTCTTTTTTTATAAAAGAAAATGTTGTAAAAGCTGATGAAATAGATTTAAATGCTACTTCTGCAGTATTAATGGAACCAATTTCTAAAGAAGTAATATATAGTAAAAATCCTCATGAAAAATTGTATCCTGCTTCCATGACAAAAATGATGGGTTTATATCTAATTTTAGAAGCAGTTGATAATAACAAAATATCTTTTGATGATGAAGTAATAGTTTCTTCTTATGCAAGTAGTATGGGTGGAACACAAATATTTTTAAAAGAAAATGAAAAAATGTCTTTAAATGATTTATTTAAATCTGTTGCAATAAATTCTGCTAATGATGCTATTGTTGCTATGGGTGAATATTTAGCCTCATCAAATGAAAAATTTGTGGAAATGATGAATCAAAAAGCTCAAGAATTCAATATGAAAGATACTCATTTTGTTAATGCGACGGGATTTGATGATCCTAATCATTATACAAGCGCATATGATATGGCTTTATTAGGCAGTCATTTAGTTGAATTTGATGAAAAAATTTTAAAATATACATCAATGCAAGAAGGTTATGTTAGAGAAAATACCAAAGAACCATTTTGGCTTGTTAATACTAATAAATTATTAAAATATTATGAAGGATTAGATGGATTAAAGACTGGTTATACAAAAAATGCTGGTTATAATTTAACTGCTACTGCAAAAAGAAATGGTGTTAGATTAGTATCTACTGTAATGCATTTAGATACTATTGCACATAGAAGTCAAGATACAATTAGATTACTTGATTATGGATTTTCTAAATTAAAAGCAGTTAGTTTATTTAATAAAGACGATGTAGTTTCTAGTTTTGTTATTGATGAAACTTTAAAAAAATATTTAAATGTTTGTGTTAAACAAGAAGTAAAACTTATTATTGAAAAAAATGAAAATGTTGATGATATTAAAATTAAAGCAGTTTTAGAAAAAAATTTAGATAAATATGATCTTGGTGAAGAAGTTGGTTATTTAGAAATTATTACTCCATCAAATAAAATTTTTAAATATAAAATATATGCAAGTAATGAAGTAAAAGGAATTAATTTTTTTATGTATTTAATTAATATTTTTAAAAGATTATTTGCGTAAGTCAAATTTTGTCGAACGATTCTTTGTCGATTAATATCAAAAAAAGGGACTTTTCAAAAATCTCTTTTTTATTTTATCTATAATTAGTTTTAAGGAGCAAAATTATGGAAAATAAAATAAAAATATCTCCTTTTGAAGATGGTTTACTTGTTAAGTTCTATGGTGAAGTTGATTCAGATAAAACTCAATTATATCGCTTTAAAATTAGAGATGAAATGATAAAATATGGACCTAGATTATTATTGTTTGATTTTAAATATGTAACATTTTTAGATTCAGCAGGAATTGGTTTAATTTTAGGAAGATATAATGAAATTTGTAAAATAAGAGGAATTATTGGAGTTATTAATCTCAGTCCTTATATTAAAAAAATAATGAAAATATCAGGTTTATTTCAAATTATTGATGAATATAAATCTTTAAGTGATTTTAAAAAGAAAGTAGGAATATCTATATGACAAATAAAATGGAATTAAGATTTGCAGCTATTCAAGCTAATGAAGCTTTAGCTAGATTAGCAATTGCTTCTTTTATTGCCCCAACTAATCCATCATTAACATTATTAGGTGAAATAAAAACAATTATTTCTGAAGGTGTTTCTAATGCAATTATTCATGGATATCATTATGATGAAACAAAAGAAGTGGTTATAAAATGTTTAATTGAAGATGATGAATTAAGAATGCAAATAATTGATTTTGGTGTAGGAATTGATGATATTAATTTAGCTTTAACCCCTCATTATACCACTCGACCTGATTTAGAAAGAGCAGGCATGGGTTTAACAATAATGGATACTTTATCAGATGGTTTTTGTATTTCTTCAGTTTCTGGAATGGGAACAAAATTAACAATTAGAAAGAATTTACATCAAGAGAAAGTTTTAAATGGAGAAAACTAACGAACCAATTTGAAAAAAAATACAAGAAAATAATTCTTTATCTTTAGAACTACTTATTAAACAAAATACTAATTTAATTTATTCTTTAATGAAAAGATTTAATTATTCTAGTGATGAAAAAGAAGATATTTTTTCATGCGCTAAATATGGTTTAATTAAAGCTAGTAAGAATTTTAATACATCTTTTAATTGTGTATTTACTACTTATGCAGTGCCACTTATTTTAGGAGAAATAAAAAAATATTTTAGAGATAATTCTTCTTTACATATATCAAGAAGTTATAAAGATTTATATAAAGATATATTAAGAGCTCAAGAAATATTAGAGAAAAATAATCAAAAAAGTGTTTCATTACAAGAAATAAGTAATTATTTAAATGTTTCTTATGAAGATGTCTTACTTTCTTATGAAGCTCATTATTCAACTTCATCATTAGATGCTTCTATTGGTGAAGATGATTTATGTTTAGGTGATTTAGTTTCTAGTGAAGAAAATTTATTAGATGATTGTTCATTAAATTTAGCTTTACAAAAACTAGATAAAAAAGAAAGATTATTAATTCAATTAAGATATTTTGATGGTTATACTCAACAAGAAGTAGCTCAAAGATTATTTATATCGCAAGTCCAAGTATCAAGACTAGAAAAAAAGATTTTAGAAAAGTTAAAAATTAATATCTAATTATAAAAATTGAAATTTATCACACAATAATCTTGAGGTGATAAAATGAATATAAAAAAATATCAAGAAATTGTAAAAAACAATCATAAAGAAGAACCTATCTTTAAAGATTGTTTTTTTGCGTTTTTAAGTGGTGGCATAATAGGTTTAATTGGGCAAGGATTATATGATTTATATTGTAATGTTTTATCTTTAGAAACAGATGAAGCAATGGCTTTAATGTCAATGAGTATAGTTTTTGTTTCTTCATTATTTACTTTATTAGGTTGGTATAAAAAATTAGGTAGAATATGTGGAGCAGGATTATTTTTACCAACAACAGGATTTGCTAATTCTTTAACTAGTAGTGCTATAGAAGGTCGACATGAAGGATTTATTTTAGGAGTAGGTAGTCAAATGTTTTCTTTAGCAGGTTCAGTTATTACGTATGGTATTGGAAGCAGTGTTTTATTTTTAATAATTAATTTTATATTTAGATTATTTGGAGTTAATTTATGGTAAGTACTGTTTTTTATAAAGATTTATATATAATTTCTAGAAGTACTGTTGCAGGCGAAAAAGAAAAACAAGGACCACTTGGGAAATTTTTTGATTATTATTATTTAGATCAAATGGCTGGTAAAGATTCTTATGAAAAGGGTGAATCTAAAATGATTAAAATGGCCATTGATATTGCTTTAAAAAAAGCTAAATTAAGTAAAAGTAATGTTGAATTAATTGTTGGAGGCGATTTAACTAGTCAATTATCTAGTTCTAATGATGCTTTAAAAGATTTTCCAACTTCTTTTATTGGTGTTTATGGAGCTTGTTCAACTTCAATATTATCAACTATTGTTGCTAGTAGTTTTGTCGATAATGGATTAGTTAATAATGCACTTAGCTTTGCTTCAAGTAATTATGGTTCAGCTGAAAGACAATTTAGATATCCAAATGAATATGGAGTTAAAAAAAAGCAAACTGCTACTACCACTGTTACAGGTTGTGGAACAATTATTTTAAGTAAAGAAAAATCTAAAATTAAAGTGGTTTCAAGTACTATTGGTCAAGTTATTAATGTAAATTGGGATAATATTAATGATATGGGTTCAGCAATGGCTTATGCTGCTTTTGATACAATTATTAATCATTTAAAGAACACTAAAACTACTCCTGAATGTTATGATTTAATTTTAACTGGTGATTTATCTAATGTTGGAAGCAAAGTTTTATATGATTTATTTAAAAGTGATGGAATTGAATTAAATAATTATCAAGATGCGGGTAATTTAATTTTTGATATAAATAAACAAGATAATGTTTATTCTGGTGGTAGTGGGTGTGCATGTTTAGCTTTAACTAGTTATGGATATATTTTAGATTTAATGATTGAAAAAAAATTAAAAGATGTTTTATTAATTGGTACAGGTTGTTTACATTCAAAAATAAGTACGGCTCAAAAAGAAAAAATACCAGTTATTGCGCATTTAATTCATTTAAGGAGAGTGGTTTAATGGAATATTTATATTCTTTTTTATTTGTAGGTCTTATTTGTTTAATTGCTCAAATTATTTTTGATAAAACTAAATTAACTCCAGGACATATTGTATCTTTTTGTGTTGTTTTAGGTGTAGTATTATCTTTTTTTGGTATATATGATTATTTACTTAAATATTTACCTGGTGGGGCAGCTATTTTAATTACTAATTATGGTCATTTATTATATTCTTCAGGTTTAGAAGGACTAAATGAAGGAACATTATTAAATGCTTTTATGAAATTAATGGCTAAAAGTTCTGCTACTTTATCTTTTGCTATTTTTATGAGTTTAATTTGCTCATTAGTTACTAAACATGAATAATATAAATATCATTAAAAATAAATTAAATAAATGTGCTGATTTTGTTTATAAAGAAGAAATTATTAATAATGAAAATTATCATTTATTTTATTTATCTTCTTTAATTAACCAAGAATTAATGCTAAAAATTATAAAAAATCTTTTAATATTTGAAAATAATCAAGAAATTTTAAATATTAATGAGGTATTAAATGAAATATTAATAGGTAATTTAGTTATTATTTTTCCTAATAATAAAATATATTCTTATGATATAAAAAAATATCCGAATAGATCTATTTCATCACCTGAAGTTGAAAAATCAGTAAGAGGTTCTAAAGATAGTTTTACTGAAAATATTATTGATAATATTGCTTTAATTAGAAGAAGAATAAAAACTAGTGAATTAATTATTAATAATTTTGTTGTTTCTAAAAAAAGTAAAATGACTGTATCAATAATTTATTTGAATGATTTAGTATCTTTAATAATGTCTGATCGAGCTTTAGAAGAAACTATAATTAAGCAAAAATATCATGTTTTTCCTTTAGTTAGATATACTGAAAGACCTGATGTTGCTTCAATTAATTTAATTAGAGGTAAAATTATTATTTTAGTAGATACTTCTAGTAATGCTTTAATTTTACCTATATCTATTTTTGATCATTTTAAAAATGTTGAAGAATATAAACAAAATCCTTTAATTGGTAGTTTTACTAAAACTTTAAGGTTAATTGGTTCATTAATTTCTATGTTTTTAGTACCTTTATTTATTTTGTTTACAATAGAAGATGGTTATGATAATGGAATAATTCCTCTTTATAATTTAATATTATCCAATCCTTTATTAATAGAAGTAAGTATTGTAACTTTAGTTTTAGAAATAATTAGAATTGCTATAGTACACACTCCTAATGCTTTAATATCTTCTTTAAGTATGTTAACAGCGATAATATTAGGAGAAGTATCGATATCTTTAGGCTTATTTTCTAGTGAAATATTATTGGTTACTTCTTTAGCAATTGTTTGTAATTTTGCAACTCCTAGTTATGAATTATCTTTAGCTAATAGATTTGTTTCTATGTTTTTAATATTATTAACCTGTATATTTAAAGTAAAAGGATTTTTAATAGGAATATTATTTTTATTTATTTATTTAACTCATATTAAAATATTATCAATTCCTTATTTATATCCTATTTGTCCATTTGATTTTGATATGTTTAAAAATCTATTTATTAGAAGAGATAGTAAAAAGAAAAAGTAAAGGTTGTTTTTATGTTAAAAAAAGTATTAATATAAATTAAATGGAAGTAATGATATGGAAGAAAACTTTTTTACAAAACATAAAGATTTATTATTAGAAATTTTAAGGTTTTTATTAGTAGGTGGCTTAGCTACTATTTTTGATTGGCTAGTTTCTTTTACTATTTCAGCACTTTTTCCAGATTTAATTGTTGGTAATTGGAATATAAAATCTACTATTGCGACAATATGTGGATTTATAGTAGGACTAATAATTAATTATGTTTTATCGGTAATATTTGTTTACAAAAATAAACAAGATGAAAATTCAGGAAAATCATTTAAAGATTTTATGATCTTTACTTTAATTGGTGTTTCAGTATTATTATTTCAAATATTATTCATTTATTTATTAAATGATTTATTATTTGTTAAAGTTCTTAATTGGACTACTATTTTATTTAAAAATTTAACTTATGGATATATAATTTCAAGGATCTTAGCAACTGGAATTGGTTTAGTTTTGAATTATATTTTTAGAAAAAAATTTATCTTTAAATAATTGTTGCATAAAAATATTGTTTGCTTTATTATCTAGTTATGGGAGCTTAGTGAACTAGGCTGAGAGGAAACTTCTTAGTTTCGACCGAACTTGATCTAGGTAATGCTAGCGGAAGAGATATTTTTATTTTGTTTTATTGATTCTCTTTTTTACTTAGAAAAAGGGAATTTTTTTATAGGAGTTTATGAAAAATAATGTTATTAAAATGATGACAGATGTTAGTCTGTTTGCAGCATTAGGTTTAATTCTTGATGTTGTTCAAGGTACAATTTGTGATTTTTTACCATTTTGGCCTAATGGTGGATCAGTTGGAATTGCAATGTGCTGTATTTTTGTTATTTGTTTAAAATATGGACCTATTGGTATGTTTGGTGGATTAATGGTTGGTTTATTATCAATGTTAAGAGGTGTTTATATTTCTCCACTTGCATCTGCTGGTGGATTTATGACAACATTTTTTCAAGTTGGTTTAGATTATTTTTTAGGTTGGACTTTAGTTGGTTTAGCTGGCTTTTTCTGCTGGTGGTTTCAAAAAGAAGAAAACCCAACCAAAAAAGTTGTGTGTACTATATTAGCTTGCACAGTTGGTGGATTAGCAAAATTTTTATGCCATTTTTTAGCAGGTGTACTTTATTGGCCAGATACAAGTAAATTTAGTGCAGTTGTTTATTCATTGTTGTATAATGGATCATATATGTTACCATCAATTATCTTATGTGTAATTGTTATGGTAATTATTGTAAAAAAACAACCAAAATTGTTATCTAAATAGGAGAAAAGTATGAAAAAAGTATATATATATTTCGTTGTATCATTAGCTTCTGTAATTTATTTTGGAATTAAGTTCTTTTCTTCTTTTGAAATTGGTGAAGATTTTTTCTCTACTGATAAGATATCATTTTTTGGACTTTTAGCGATGCTAGTTATATTAGTTACATCAATTTTTGAACTCGTATTAGAAAAGAAAAACAAAAATAATGATTAATATTATATAAAATCTCCTAAAATGGAGATTTTTTATTTTGTCTTTTTTTTATTTTGATTATAATATTCTTGCTATGAAAGTATTATTACAAGTTGTTAAACAAGCATCAGTTAGTATAGATGGAAAAATATATTCTAAGATTAATAAAGGATATCTTCTTTTTGTGGGATTTAATTATTCTGATAATGAAGAAATAATTAAAAAAGTCATGGATAAAGTTATGTCATTAAGATTATTTATGGATAATAATGATAAAATGAATTTATCTTTAAATGATGTTAATGGTGAAGTTATGTGTGTTAGTCAATTTACTTTATATGCAGATATAAAAAAAGGAAGAAGACCATCATTTAATTTAGCGGCTAATGGTAGTGTTAGTAAACCTTTATATGATTATTGTGTTGAATATATTTCTTCTTTAGGATATGATGTAAAAACTGGCATTTTTGGTGCTGATATGAAGATTAATTTAATTAACGATGGACCTACAACCATTATTATAGATAGTGAGGA
>URVS01000058.1 GCA_900551385.1 uncultured Mollicutes bacterium
TTCGTAGTTTATTAGTTTCTAATTTAAATGAAATTGAATTTGTTGAAAGTAATTCTCAATTAATTAAATTAAAGAATGAATTATTTTAATCCAAGTTTTCTTGGATTTTTTTCTTTATTTAATTAGTAAAACTTTCTTTATTGTAATCCTCCCATTTCAAGTAAAAAACTTGATGGTGAATAATATGTATTTTTTCCATTTATAAATCTTCTTTGTGAAGAAGTAAGAAATAATCTTTCTTTAGCTCTAGTAATAGCGACATAGAATAATCGTCTTTCTTCTTCATTATTTTTTGATTCTGATTTATTGGATGGAATAATTCCTTGATTACAGCCTGCAATAATGATGACTTTAAATTCTAATCCTTTTGCTTGATGAATAGTCATTAAGGAAACTGTTTTGTTAGTTTTTTCTTTTGTATTTTGTAAATAAATATTATTAATCATTTCTTGAATTAATGTATCATCTTCGATATTTTCTATGTATGATTTAAATTCTAATATTCTAGCTATTTTATCTTTTGATGATTTTTCTTTTTCAATAATTTGAGTTTCATTTAATAAATAATTTATAAATTCTTTAGGTGTCAAATTTTGATAATTATTAATTAATTGTTCTAATTGATGATATATAGATTTAAATTCATCATTATTTTTTATGTATTCATAAATACTAGTGTTATTTTTATTTAGATTCATTTTTTCTAATTGTTTATCTGATATTTGTTTTTTAGGATAATTTAAGATTAAAGATAAGGCTAAATCATCATGGGGATTATTAACAAATAAATAATGATTAATTAATGATTTAATTTCTTTATGCATGAAAAATGGGTATGAGCCATAAATAGTAAAAGGAATATTTTTATTAATTAATTCTTTTTCAATGATGTTAGATATCATATTGTTTCGATATAAGACAGCAATATCTTCATTTTTATAATTTAGTTCTTTTAATTTAATAATTAAATTAGCAATGAAATTAGCTTCTTCATTAGCAGTATGAAAACCTCGATATATTACTTGATAATCATTAGTTTTATTTAATGTATAAAGATTTTTATCAATTCTTTGAAGATTATTTTTAATTACTTTATTAGCACATTCTAGTATCCTTTCGTTAGAGCGGTAATTTTCTTCTAGTAATATAATAGAAGGACTATATTCAGTAATAAAGTTATTAATAGTTTCTAAATTAGAGCCTCTAAAAGTATATATACATTGGTCTTGATCACCAACTAGAAAAATTAATTTTGATTTTTTGGCTAATGATTTGATAATTTCATATTGGATTTGGTTCATATCTTGAGCTTCATCAATTAAGATATATTTCATTTGTTTAATTAAATCATTTAAGTAATCTAAATCTATATTAATTAATTGATGATAATAATATAAAATATTATCAAAATCCATTCTATTTATTTGTTTTAAGGCTTGTTGTAATTCTTTAAAGATTAAGCTTACATTTAATGATTCATTAAGATTTTTATATTTATTTTCAATATGATTTTTAATATTAGAAATATATTTATAACAGTCTGTATCTTTAATATCTAGGTTATTTTCGTTAATAATTTTTCTGATGATTTTCATTTCATCATCTTGATCAATAATAGCAATAGGATAATCAAAACCTATTGTTTTAGCGTTCATATTTAATTCTTGAAAGAAGAATGAATGAAAAGTAGAAATATTACATTTTGGTAAGTTTAAGATAATTTTAGCCACGCGTGATTTCATCTCATTTGCCGCTTTATTAGTAAAAGTAAAAGCAAAGATTTCTTCTTGTTTTACTTTATTAATTATTAAAGAAGCAATTTTATTAGTTAACACTCTAGTTTTGCCTGTACCGGCTCCGGCAACAACTAGAACGTTTTTTGTACATTTAATTGCTTCAATTTGTTTTTCATTTAAAGATTCTAAATTCAATTGTTTCACCTCTTTCTATTAAAAAATCTTGTAATGATTTTAGGATTTTTATGTGATTAATGTTTTCTTTTTTATTTATTAAATAAGCGATAAATTCTTCTACTTGAAAATCGATATTAAGTATTTTAGCTAAATTATCTTTATCATCAATTAAGGAAATAAAGATAAGTGAAGGTAGATTAGTGATAAACAGATTTTTAAATTTATGATAAGTTAAAAGATATAATTCTTGATTAGTCATTAAAACGGTAATTGATTAAAAGAAATATAATCTTTAATGTTTTGTTTTATTTCCACAATATCTTTTAAAGAGATATTTCTTTGTCCAACTTCTTTTTGATATTGGTTAATTTTTTTAATTTTCTTTTTATCTATTTTATCGATGTAATCTAATAAATCAGAAAGGATATTATTAAATGTTAATTGAAAGTCTCGACCATTATGCAAATGCATAATAATAAAGTAGCTTGACATGATTGGTAATATCCATTTTTTATAAGTATCAATGTTTCTAATTAAAACTTTATATTTAGTTATTTCTGATTTAGAAACATTATTTAAAAATTCTTTCCAAAAAGGAATTGTGTCCGCTTGAGTGATGTTATGTTTATTATAATTATTGTCTTTTTTTAAATCTAACATTGTGTATAGTAGTCCTTTTGAGTATTGATTAAAATTATTAATTCCTTGCTCTAATAAAGAAAAGACAACATCATAAGCTTTATCTTTCATAAAACGCATTTCATATCTAGTCCAAAATGTTTGATTTACTTCATTACCTTTTGATAGTTGTTCTTTTAATTTATCGTAAATAACTAACATCATGGTCGATTTATGTGAACCAAATTGTAATGACCAACCATTTATTTCATTACCATGTAAAGTGTAATTTTTATTTCGAAATGAAGTAGTATAGTTTCCTTGATCAAGTATTTCTTTTATTTTAGATATATTAACGTCTTTACCTTCATAATCATCAAGAGCAATATCAATTCTAGTGGGTGAACCTTGTAAACCAATTAAGAAAAAGTTAAATAAGTCGATCCAAGTTTTATTTGAATGCATTTCAAATTCTCGACATCCTTGACCTTTTAATTCTATTTGGCAAGATTTATATCCACTTAATAATTCTGGTCCTGCGAACCGTATACAGATAGTTTCACCTAAAGTATATTGGTATTTAAAACGATTTGTTGAGTATTCTTCTTTATTTATTTCATTTAAGTCAAATGACATATAATTAGCGATATATTTTACTAAGTCTTCGATTATTATTAATTCTAGTTCATTTTCTTTTACCTTAAGAGGAAAAGTACAAGCAAAATAGTCAATTACTATTTTTATTCCTTGTTGATGTTCTAGATATTGAATCATCAATTATCAAACCTCCTTTATTTAAATCGAAAACAAATTATTATGCTTAGGTAGCCTGTAAGGTGGCTATTAGAGATAGCCACCTTTACAGGGCTAAGATTAAGCAATAATTAAATTTTTGTTATTGATTAATGGAATTTATAAATCTATAATTTCATCTTGCTTCAGGTTATTTTCATTTATTTTATTATAAAAACGTGAATGGCATTTATTTAATTCTTCTATAGATGGTGTTAAGGAAGTAAATGTATCTAAATCTTTGAAAGAATAATTTTTCTTTGTTTCATAAGCATAGGATAAAAAAGTTGAATCATATAATTTTTGTTGATTGATTTCTAAATCACAGATATTAAGATTTAAGGTTTTTATTTCACCTTTAATTCCATCTTGAGTAGATAAATTTCCTTTGATTTTGAAATACCAGAAATGATCAAAATATGTACAGATTTTTTTATTGATATAGGCTAAATGTCTTAATAAAGCATAAATAAATGAATAATCATTTCTTTTGATTTTTGATATAGTTTTTCTTTGTGTTTTTTTATTAATTGGTTTTCTAATTGATTCATATTTTTGTAAGTATTTTTTTAATAATTCATCTAGTTTGATAAATGGTAAATAATATAAATATAATAAGAATGGATATTTCTTTTTTCTTGCTTCAATAGTATAAAAATATTCGGCATTACCTCTTATTCTTAGAGGTACTTGATCTTTTAATTGATAATCACAAAAGATTTTAACATGTCTTTTTAAGTCATGGGAAATAGTAGAAAAGAAAGTAGATACTCCATCTTCACCAACTTCTTTCATATTGTCATGAGAATTATATTCTTTATCTAATTCTGATAGTGAAATAACAATATATTCTTCTAAAGCATATTTATCATTTTGTTTATTTTTTCTCATATTATCGAAATCAAATATTTTACTATAAGTCATAAAATATGGTGAATAGATGGAATAATTAGAAGTGATAAAGGTCTTTCTATTTCTTTCTAAAGTATAATATTTAAAATATTCTTGGTGTTTATTAGTTTTCTTTTCTCTTACTAAAGCAAAATTTTCTTGAGGATAATTAATTTCATAATCCAGCATTTTTTCTTCTAGTTCATCAAGATAATTTTCTTCACTAATTAGAGTTAGAGCACTATTTAATAAGGTCTTTCCACATCCAGGTGGACCATTGATAAAAGTAGTTTGGGTAATATCATCTTTAGCAAATTTTTTTAATCTTTCGTGATTCATTTTTAAACGATAATTTGCTCTTGAATAAGCAGTAAGATAAATAAATATTAAGAAAATAATAATTAATATTGGTTTAGGTAATTTAATGATGATTGGATATAAATGGATAAATAAGTAAGAAAATAATCTTAAAAATAAAATATATAATTCATAATTAAATAGTCTAATAAGATATACTTCAATAAAGATTATTGTTTCTACGATTATTCGATATAAAATACCATTTGATAAAAGAATTAGAAGTAAATGTAAAGCAATTATTTTTTTATGGTGTTTTAGATAAATTATTAATTTATGAATAGATATTTTTATTTGTTTAATAATTAAATTAAGAAAATTATTGATTTTTAAATAGATTATGGCTCCTTTAGTGTATTTAATTTTTTCTACTTCTTTAGTAAATTCTTCATGTAAAATAATTGAAATTAATAAAATAATATTTAAACCAATATTCGTAAAGTTAATTATTATATCTAAAAGTAGATTTATTATTTTTAAAAGTAAATTATTTAATTTATCGATTAAAGAAATATTTTCATCAAATAAATAAGTAATGATATTTAATACTTTATTAGTGATATTTTGGTGATATTGATTTAATTTAGTTTGGTCATATATTTCAAAAAATGTTTTGATATTTTTATAGTCAATGATAGATTTTAATCTATTAGTGGTATTAATAAATAAAGAAGTGCTTTGAAGCACTAGAAATACACATAAAAGTATAAACAGTACTTCAAAGCTAATTTTTATAATCTTTTTATCCATTTAATAAATTTAGAAATCATTTTATATAATAAGTAAATAAAACTAATTCCTAATAATGAACCGATTGTAAACGTTAAAGCGGTATATAGTTTATTTGATTTAATAGTTTCAACCATTTGATCAATTTTAGTTTTATCTTTTAATTGTTCAATTGTTTCTAATTTTTCTTCTTCATTAGTGATGGTTTTATTATATTCTTCCACAAGAGCGTTATAAGAAGTAATTGCTTCAGAAAGAGTTTCTTTATTAGTTATTAATTTTTGTTGATGATATGTTAAATTATCATAAGCTATTTTAGCTTCATTAATTTTATCTTTAGTTTCAAGAGTAATTTCACCTAAAGAATTAATTAAAGCAATGACTTTATTTATTTCTTGCTGAGAGGTAATTTCTTCGATTGATGAATTAATAGTTTGTTCAACTAAATCATGATAAGAAACGTTTATATCCATTGTAGAATTTCTTTTTCCATCAATTTCAATTTCTAAAGTTGGTTGATAACTTGTTGAATCATAATAATCATATTTAGCACCTGAAGTATTATCTAATTGAGTAATTAAATTAGAGTAGACTGAACTTTCTTTTAAACTTTCAGGGAAATAAAAGGTGGTATCTTTGATTGATGGTCCACTGTTCATAGATATTGAAGTATAACCTGAAGTAACATTATCAGGAAAATAGACTTCTTTGCATTTAGTGAAGTTTTCAGCGACAATTGATGGAGTAATACTTCCTAAATACAATTTATCAATATTAAAAGGGGTAAATAAATCATAAGAACAAGAAGCAGAATATTTATAATATAATTCTTCTAAATCAGTTTTTTCAAAAGAAGGGGCTCTTTCTCCATATTGGATGGAATATGATTTATCATCTAATAAAGTTAAATCTATCATAGCTTTTTTGACATTAGAAGCAATATATGATATCCCATATTCGTTTCTATTTAATTTAGATGAAGTAAAATAGGCTCCACCAATTTCGTAACATGGTCTAAATGAATTACCTTGAAATGGTAATTCTTCATCAGGTATAACATAGAGTTCTCGTCCTTCTTTCCAACCTTTATTAGTGTATTGCACATCCATTTTCTTTTTTACGTTAATAGCAATTGAAGAAGGAGCAATAACTTTAGCATTTTTTGGAATATCAAGAATTCCACTTATTTGACGAGGATCTTGACTAAAAAAGAAATATTTAACTGAGGAAGGAAATAAATCGGTAAAATTTATGATATCACCAAAGATGACTGTTTCTAATTTAGTTAGAGTGGATAGTCCAGTAGGTAAATTTGTTACATCAATTAAGGTTTTACAATTAGTAAATGAAGTAACTATATTATCTCCATTCATAGTTGGGGCATTTGAAAATGTTCCAACAAAGACTGTTTCAATAGTATCAACATCACTAGCATAACCATCTTTAGTAAAAGTACCATCTTCATTAGTGTATTTATAGCCCATATATTCAAAGGTTTGTTTATTTTGATAATCATTATAATTTGGTCTAGTGTATTTGATATTTGGTAAACCTAATTCTTCTAGTGTAGTGGGTTTTAAGCCATCTAAATCGTTTTCACCAATGGAAGTAATGATTCGAACTGGTGAACTACTAGTTTGGTTAACTAGAGACATATTAGAGTTATTTGATGTTAAAGTTAATAACATCAAAGGTAATAATAATTTATTCATTTTAATCTCCTTTTGATATGAATTTTTTTGTTAATTTAATGGATTTATAAAGAACATAAATTAATAAAATTGTTCCAATTGAACCCATTATGATATAAAGTGTAGTTTTTGATTTTTCACTTATTTCAGTGATATTATTTGTAATTTCTTTATATTCCCAAATCTTGGAATCAGTATCAAGAATGGTTTCTTGATCAAAGATAGATAAGGTTTTACCTTCTATTTCATCCATTTTGATTTCACAATCGACTTCTTGACCTTTATAAAGAAAGTTCATTCTTAATATTTTAAAATTATGAACATTAGTGTATTTACTTTCATCTTGTTCACCTTTAAAGAAATTCCATCCATCAGCATCGTAATTTAAAAATAAGCGATATTTATATTGTTTATTTTGGTTAATATATGATTGGTATTTACCTGTTGATAATCCTTGATAAGTTGATAAACCAAATAGTCCTCCTTTAGCGGTATTAGGTGTTAATGATTTAACTACATCCATAGAATCATTTTTTGCAATAAAGTTATACCAAGGTTTATTATCACTTGCTAGGGAATAAGAAACGTCTACACGATAGACATCATCTAAATTTAGATTTGTATTAAAGAATACAGCATGTTCATAACCTCCAAAATTAGGCACAAATTGTGATTGACATTCAACATCAGTGATTTCAATATAGACATGCGAAGATAATTGCATCATGGCATTTTTTTGATATTCTGGCATTTTAGAAAAGGCAAAATTTTTATTATCAAAAGAAATTGTTTTATATTTTACGCCTAACTGTTTATCTTCTTCACCAGGATTTAAGCCATTAAGAATAGAATCGTAATTGGCTTCAAAACCAGTAACTTCAAAGGTTTGGGCGATTAATCCATATTGAATAATTGAATCATCAATTGAGCAATGATGAAAGCCTCCAATTGGTGTCATGTTTAATTGAATGTTATTTTTGGGATAAGCATAAGATGAAGTTAATTCAAACATTCCATCCCCTTGCATATGTGAGCATCCTTCAGTTAATACTTGTTGAGTATAATAATGTCCATTTATTGATACTGATTGTAAGTTATATGTTTCAATTGGTAAATATTCACTAGTCCATAAGAAATTTAAAAAGATACCATCAAAGTAAAAGCCAATTGCTTGATTTTTTTCTAATTGATAAATAGGAGCATTTAAGTTTTGCATGATAGTAATAAAACTTTTGGAATCCTCGTAGTAGCGGTTAAAGATTGTTTTTATTTCTACTTCAGATAAAGAAGCCCAATAAGATAAATTTGTATCTTTGAATTTTACATAAGGTATTTGATAATAAGGTTCTTCTACATAATTTAAATGGAATTTTTGTAAATAACTTGATTCCTTTTAATACATTTTGTTTTTTCTGTCGGATAATTCCAAGGATCAAAATAGTCATAACAATTGCCTGTGCACTTACTGTTGCAATCGCAGCTCCATTTACCCCAAACTTGTTTACTGGTCCAAGCCCCAGGATCAGTAATGGATCCAAGATCATATTCGTTACAAG
>URVS01000059.1 GCA_900551385.1 uncultured Mollicutes bacterium
TTTATCAATCATAATATATCCAGCTTTATTTTCTAAACAATAAAAATAATTATTATATTTAGCAATATATGTTAATGTTTCTCCATTTGAAGTTACTTCCATTTTATAAGAAACATTATATTTTGAATAATTAGATAAAAATTGATGTATTTTATTTTCACCATCTTCAGCAAAATTATTTTCTTTTAATTCTAATTCAGTATAAGCATTATTTAAAACTGTATACATATCATTATATACATTAACATCACTATTTTGACTATTAAGAATTTCTTGAGTTTTATTAAGTATTAAATTAAATACATTATATGATTTTTCAGTATATTTTTCATTAGTAATATTTTTAATATTATTATATAATTTTTCTAATCTATTTTTGCTTAATGAAGTTAAATCTTCTAAGCCGTTAACAGTAACATTTTGATAATCTATTAAGACTGCTCTTATAATAAGACCATTTCTATTATTAGATAATTCACTAAATAAATTAATTACTAATTTACCTTCATCATTTTTAGTTAAAGATAATTTTTTAATATCTGCAGGATTTATTTTAGATGGTTCATCACCAAAATAATTTTTATCTGCTACATTTTGATAATTACTTAATTCAAAGAAACGATATAACATTTGTTGCATTATAGGATCTTCTGAAATACTTAAATAATAATCATCAGTTTTATTTAATAATTCAAAATCATTATAATGAGAAAGTAATTTATTAATAATATCAATATCTTTAATACCGTATTTAGCAGTATCATTTACTTCTACATTACCATCATTATAAATAAAGTTTTTATATTCTGAACCAGTTTTAATAATTCCTTTATTAGAAGAAGACAACCAATATTCATTATCGTTATTATTTTTATATGTAATTACATAATTAGCTTTTTGATTTGATCTACCTTCTTTATGAGAAAATACATTAAATTTTAAGCTATAATTAGTTTTAGAATTATCTATAACAGTTTTAACTAATTCCATTGGATTACTTTTAGTTTGATATTCACTATTATTAGCTAAATATTCATTTACTCCATCAATAGTAGTTTTATTAAAATCAGTAAATACTAAATCAAATTTTAAATCATTTAAATCTTTACCATATAAACGCATTGATAAAACATCATCATTACTTAATTCCATACTCATTAAATTTAATTCACCATTAAATCCATCATAAGATTGATATCTATTATTAATTAAATCTAAAGTTAAATCAAAGAATGTTGTACTATCTGTAACATAAAATTTTTGACCTGATGCTTGTTTAAAACCACCATAAAGAGGAAAACCAAGAGAAGTAAATGCTTCAGTAACACCAACTTGACTGACAACATCATCTAAACGATTACTTGTTAAATATACAGCTGGATCTTGTCTTTCACCAAGATGAACTCTACCAAGATTAAATGTATCATTTACATAATTAAAATCATGTACATACCCATCAAAAGCAACATATCCTTCATTTTTAGTAACATCATAAATAGCTTTTTCTGTTGATTTAATTGTATAAGTAGTTGGTATATCACTTCCATAATAATCAGTGACTTTTAAAGTATAATTACCTTTACAATTATCCATAAATTCACCAATTTGATTCAATGTCTTATCAGGTTTAACATTTGTAACTAATTTATCAATTGCATCATTAATTTTGTTTATTGCCTTATCAATTTGTTCTTGTGAAGTAGCATTATTAATTAAATTTTCAGCTTCAGAAACTGCTTCTAATAATAAATCAATACTATCTTTAGTGTATAAAGCTTTCTTTTCATCAGTTAAATAATTATCTTTAGCGTAAGTAATTCTTCTATTTAACGCTAAATAATTTAATGATTCTTCAGTTGAAGAAGATAATGATGAATTATTGTTGATATTACAACTAGTTAAAGTAAAAATAGATATCATCATTGTAGTAAGTGGAATAATAATTTTATTTTTTAACATTTTTTAAAACCTCCTTAAATGTTATCAAGAAAGATAAAAGAATAAAAATTATTTTCATAAGGTAAATTTTGTAATAAAACTAAATTATATGAAGAATAATCTTTCTCTATCTCTTCTTTAAATAAATTAATATCTTTAAAATATTGAAATTCTACTTCAATATTAGAAAGTGAACTTAAGTGATAATTATTTATTAATTGATTAAATTCATTAATAGAATTTATTTCTTTAATATCAAAATAATTATCTTTTCAATTTTTTCTTTTATTTCTTGGTGCATATTTGAATCATATCCCCAAGAAGTAAAATATGGTGTTTGATAATTAACTAAAAACATATTAATAGAAGGAACAATATAGAATTTATTATCTAATAATTCCATTCTATGGCTACCAAAAGTAGTACATGATAAATACCATTTATTATCAATTTTTATATAATTGTAAGCATGACCTTGATATTTATCATTTATTGCAGTAACTCTAACATTATCAATATTTTCCATATTACAAAGTAAAGAATAAGCTTTACTTTTGCCATCACAAACAGCATTATGATTTAGAAAAACACCTTCTAAAAAATAAGCTTGATTTTCATTTAAATTATATGTAGATTCATTACTAGTTATATAATCATAACTGATTTCACTACAAAGATAATTATATATTTGTTTAGCTTTTTGATATTCATTCATATCATCACTAATTATTGAATTTAATATATTTTCCGCTGATTTATATATTTTTTCTGCTATTGAATCTTTTTTTAAACGAGGTTTATAATGATTTTCAATAACATAATATAATTGTTGACTTGTTTCAACATTTATTTCTTTTAAAGAAGAACTATTTAAAGGTATTTGATGTTGATAATCGCCTTTTTTATAATCTATTTTATATATATTTTGAGCTTCTAATTTTTCATTACTTTTAATAGCAATATCCTGTATTACAACACTTAATGTAATAATTTTATAATTAACATATAAATTATAATCCATAAATGTCGGATAAACATCCGCTATAACAACTTGTTCTTGTGCTTTAGAAAATTCTTGATAAATATTATAAAATGATTTTGCATATTCCTCACTTATATAAAATGATACTTTTTTATCTATTTTATAAAACGCTAAATAATCAAGTGAATAAATAAATTCTTCTAAAGAAGAGATTGTTTGATTTGGTTTAGGTAAATCTTCTTGTTTCAAATTAGAAGCAAAATATAATTTATCAATTTTATTTAAAGAAGAAGTGACATTATTACAAGAACACAACAATAAACTAATCAATAATAAATATTTTTTCATTTTCGATAATCAAAGAAAAAAGTATAAGCTTTTTCTTTCTTAAACATTCCATTATTAACAAAATTAAAATTATATTGATTATTGTAATTCTGCCAAATATTAGACATGATTTCATAACTACCTAATAATTCAATTTGTAAACATAAATCATTTTCTTTAGCAATATTTTCTACATATTTTAATATCTTATTACCAGTAGAAACATCTTTAATATGTAAAGAATATTTATCTTGTCCCATATTAACATAATAATTATCATAATAATCAAATAGATCACTTTTGATAACTTTTTGTTTAATATTAGGAAATGCTTCTGAATCATAGTCCCAACTTGTTGAACTAGTATAATAACTTGTTAACAAAAACAAATTATTATGAACATGATATTTAATATTATTTTTTGTTTCGATATTTGATCCTGAAGTAGGACATGATAAATAATATTGATCATTAATTTTAACATAACAATAAGCATGTCCACCAATTTTAGAAACCGCTCCAATATGATACGCTTCTATTCCTTCTAATCTTGATAATAAAACAACAGCTTTAGTTAAGCCATCACACACCGCAGTATGATGATCAAATACACCTTCTAAAAAATAACATGCATAATCTTGATGATTACTATCTTTTTGTTTAAAAGAATAATAATCATAAGTAGTTTCTGAAAGAATATAATGATAAATTGCAATATATTTTTCAAGTTCAGTCATATTATCTTTAATAATTCGATTTAAAATACCTGTAGCTTTTTGTAATATTTCATATGCTTTAGTTTCTTTTTTACAATATGGAAAATAATTGTTCATACAAGCATAAAATAATTGTTCACTATTATTTACTTCTATAAAACCATTATTATATTTATATAAAGGCAATTTATTTCCATCTTTATTTTGATATTTGTTTTTACTTAAAACATCTTGATAATATTCAAATGTAACTACATTATTAACTTCTTCTTCATAAGATTTAAAACCATAATTAGAAATATAGCCACTGATACCAATTAAATTATCATTTAATTTACTTGCATCATATCCTTTAACAAAATTATGACCAATAGAAGCATATTGACAGGCCCATTTAATTTGATATTCTAAATCATTTAATAATACTTCTTTATATTCATCAGTAACATTAGTATAAACAAAATCTTCATTAGTGCTATAAAAAACAACATAATCAACAAAATTAGATAAATCTTGCATTGAATTAACATCTTTTACTTCAGGTAAATTTTTTAATAATGAATTATAACTAATATTTGGTAATTCATATTCAATATGACTATTTATTTTTTGATTAGAACAAGAACAAACAAATAAGACACTTAAAATAATTACAAATTTATTTTTCATCATTATCACCTTTCTTTCTTAACAATTCATAAGAAACACATAATGGTTTATCACTTTTTTGATCAATAAAGATTTCACCATTTATTTGAAAACAATTTTCTAACATTTCTTTATTAAAAACTTCTTTAGGCGTACCATATCTAACAATTTCACCATCTTTCATCGCTAATAAATAATCAGAATATTTACTTGCTAAATTTAAATCATGTAAAACCATAACAATAGTTGTTTTATTTTTTTGATTTAATTCTTTTAATAATTCAAGTATTTCTAATTGATGATTTAAATCTAAATATGTAGTAGGTTCATCTAATAAAATAATTTCTGTTTGTTGAGCCAAAGCCATAGCAATCCAGACTCTTTGTCTTTGACCACCTGAAAGATTACAAATTGCTCTATTTTTATATTCTTCCATGTGAGTAGCGTTTAAAGCCCAATTAATAATTTCTTTATCTTCTTTAGATAATTTACCTAAACCTTTTTGATAAGGATAACGTCCATAACTCACTAAATCAAAAACAGTAATTGAGCTTGGTGCAGTTGGTGATTGAGGTAAAATTGCCATCATTTTAGCTATTTGTAATGTCTTTAATTTTTTCATTTCGACATCATTAATAATGATTGTTCCTGCTTCATGAGGAATAATTCTACCAATAGCTTTTAAAACAGTAGATTTACCACATCCATTAGGACCAATAATAGAAGTAATACAATGTTTTTTTATTTCACAATTAAATTCAGGAACAATAATTAAGCCATCATATCCTATTTTTAATTTTTTTGTTTTAATAATATTTTCCATTCTAGCCCTCCTTGATTAATAAATATATAAAGTATGGTACTGATAAAATTGAAACTAAAATTCCAGTAGGAATATTAATTAAGAAATCTACTCCCATTACTAACATGTCTGCAACTAAAATTAAGATTGCAGAAATAATTGAACTAGCAGGAAATAAAATTCTATTATCTGTTCCAACCATTTTTCTAGCAATATGTGGACCAATTAAACCTAAGAAAAAGAAATTACCACCAAATGCAACCGAAGCTGAAGATATAGCTACTGCACAAAAAGAAATAATAATAAATTCTTTTTTGACATTTACTCCAATTCCTTTTGCAATATCATAACCCATTTCTATTGCATTCAAAGTACGACTTTTATAATAAATAACTCCACCAAAAAGTAATAACCAAATAAATAAAATTAAAATATAATTCCAATCAGTTCCCCATAATTCACCAGATTGCCATCTTTGTAAAAATTCAAGTTGAGATTGATCAAGTGCATACATCATAATAGTGCCAATAGCTCCATAACATGCTGACATACTAACTCCAGTCATAATTAATCTAACTGGATCAATATTACTTTTCTTTTTTATTGATAACAAGAAAATAATAATTGCAGATAATAAACCACCTGCTAAAGCTAAAAGTGGCAATAATAATGGTGAAGAAGTAGTAGTTTTAAACAAAGCTACATATAAAGTAACAAATAATCCACTCCCATCAGATACACCAAGAGTGCCAGGACTAGCTAAATCATTATGAAGAAGATTTTGCATACTTACTCCTGCTACTCCCATACCAATTCCTACTAACAAAGCTAAACATAATCTAGGTAAGCGAAATTCAAATAATGTCATTTTTGAATATTTGTCACCACCACCAAATAATGTTTCAAAAACTTGTAAAATTGATATTTTATATTGACCAACATTACAACCAATCAGAAAAACAATAATTAATAATATAAATAATAAAATATTAATTATGATTCCCTTTTTTAAAGGATTACAATTTTTATATTTTAGAAGAAGCTTTTTCATATTAATAAGCGTCCTCCATAGATTTTTTTCTTGAAACAAAAATAAAGAATGGTACACCAATTAAAGTAATAATTAAACCTATTGGCAATTCTATTTCTGGCATAATATTTCTTGCTAAAAAATCAACAAATGTTACAAATAATGCACCTAATAAACCACAACTTGGAATCACAAAACGATAATCACTACCTACTAAATATCTAATAATATGTGGAATCATTAATCCTACATAAGATACTGGACCTATAATAACTACTGCAATAGCCGATAACACTAAAACAATAATTGTAGACAATAATTTAATAACTTTACCATTAACACCTAAAGAAGTACTAGTTTCATCACCTAAAGATAAAATAGTTAAATTTCTTGAAATTATGATTCCAATAACAAAACAAACAATAAAAAATGGTAAAGCTAATTCAATATCTAACCAAATAGTATTCGCACTTGATCCAGCCATATATTTAAACATTTCTGAACTTGCACCTTGTTTTAAAACTATGGCAGTAGTAACAGAAGAAAATAAAGTTGAAATAGCCATGCCCGATAAAACCATTCTATCAGGAGTCATACCTCTTTTACTCATTAAAGCTATTCCATATATTAAAAATGTTACTAAAGCCGCCCCTAAACAAGATACACCTATTCTTCCTAAGCGAGAAATATTTGGAAAGAAAATCATGATAATTACTACTCCAAATACTTTTGTTGCTAGTGCCAATGGTTTTCGTTATCAAGGAGCAGAGATTGTTTTCTGCGATATTCATCCTCAGACTTTCTTGATTGATTTAGATAGATTAGAAACTATTTTGAAAGCTTCTCCTAAAGGAACATATAAAGCTGTAGTTCCTGTAGACTTTGCTGGATATCCTATTGATGGTGAAAGGATGAGACAACTTGCAGTCGAGTATAATTTTGCAAAGTCTACAGGAACTACATTCACTGATAGTAAAGGAATAGTAAACCGAGTGGGTAATAGTTTATACGCCGATCTTACAGTTTTTTCTTTCCATCCTGTAAAACATATTGCTACAGGTGAGGGTGGAGCTGTAACAACTAACAATAGGGAGCTTTATGAAAAGTTGTGTCTTTATAGAACTCATGGTATTACTCGTGATCCTGAAAAACTGATAAAGCATGATGGAGGGTGGTATTACGAAATGCAAGAACTTGGTTACAACTATCGTTTTACTGAATTTCAAGCAGCATTGGGGATCTCTCAATTAAGTAGAATGGATTGGAGTATTTCTCGCCGTGGGGAGATTGCAAAGAAATATGATAAAGCTTTTGAAGGAACCGTTATTAAAACTCCTTTTAGAGCAGATAATATTCTTCATGCATTTCACTTATATATTATTCAGGTTGATAATAGAAAAGCCTTGTATGACTTTTTGCGTGAGAATAACATCTTTGCCCAAGTTCTTTATGCGCCGGCACACTTGATGCCATATTATAAACAATTTGGATGGAAAGAAGGAGATTGTCCTGTTGCTGAGGAATACTACACTAAGTGTTTGGCATTACCGATGTTTCCTTCACTTACTAATGAAGAACAGGATTGGGTAATTGAAAAGGTTTTAGAATTTGTAAGGTGATGAGGAACATAGCAATTATACCTGCTCGTGGTGGTAGCAAACGTATTCCTCATAAAAATGTCAAGCTTTTTATGGGTAAACCTATCATTGCCTACTCCATTGAAACAGCTCTTTCAACGCATCTCTTTGATGAAGTTATGGTATCAACGGATGATTTGGAAATAGCGGAAGTGGCACGACAATATGGAGCTTCAGTTCCTTTTTTGAGAACAGAAGAAACTGCAAATGATTATGCTACATTAGCAGATGTTATTCGAGAAGTATTGGATAGGTATAAAGAACAAGGAGATTTTTTTGATAATATGTGTTGTATTTTGGCAACTTCTCCACTACTTCTGAATGAGGATATTGTTGTTGGCTATGAAAGATTGATTCATTCGGATTTTTCGTCTATAGTACCTGTTGTACAGTTCTCATATCCTATATTGCGTTCATATGGTATGAACAGTGAGGGGGAAATTTATTTCAATTGGCCGGAA
>URVS01000060.1 GCA_900551385.1 uncultured Mollicutes bacterium
TAATTTATTAAATTTAATAAAATATACGCTATTTCTTCTAATTGCTACTGTATAAGCAATAGTAATAGATAAATGAGTTTTTCCAGTTCCTGGATTGCCTATAAATACTATATTTATTGCTTCATCATAGAAAGTTGATTCAATTATTGATTGAATTTTATCTTTTTTTATTGATGGCTGAAAATCAAAATCATATTCTTCTATTGTTCTTAAAAAAGGAAATCCTGCAACTTTAACATTATATAATCTATTGTTTTCTTCTTTTGCTTCTACATCTTTTTTTAATATTTTATATATACCTTTTAATTCAGCTGATGATATCTCATCATTAATATTATTTTCAAAAAAAGTGTTAAACAAATGATTACTGATACAATGTGGATAAGTGGATTAAAAAATGCTTTTGGTTATGATCCACTTTTATGCAAATGTGGTTATGAAATGGTTTTGAACTATGCTTTATCTATGTTTAGCAAATTTAAGGATGATGGATAATGAAATATAATTTTAGAATTAAACACAATAAAGATTTTGATACCGATTTAGTTGACATGAAATGTCTAGAATGTGACTATGAAGAAGAAGTCACTCTAGATATTCTTTTAGAATTCTTTGATTCTAGTGTTGATTATGCCCCAACGCTCACTTGTCCTCACTGTGATGAAGATTTATTTGTTCCTAAAGATGTTTATGACCAAATTAAAGGTAATTTCGTTTATAAATTTGATAAAGACAACTAATTTAAGCCTAGGTAGGCTTATTTTTTTGCTTTCGTTTTTAAATACAATTTCCTATATAATCAAAAAAATATAGCCATGAAAAATCACGGCTATATTTATTTACTTAAATTTAAATAGTTGGCGTAAATGGTAAATCATCTTCTGAACATTCAGTAATTGTAAATGATTTATTGCTTGTCCATGTCCATTGATTATTTGTCTCTTTTATACAAGATGCCAATGTTACAATTACACCATCTTGCAAATCACCAGATAAAGTATATGTACATTTCATTTCTTGTGTTTGTGGTCCTTGGTATGTAAATGTCCACATAACATTTACAGTTTCATCACCTGGATTAAATATAAAATATGTATTTCCTTCTTGTGAATATGGATTTGCTTTTGCTGTACTTGTAAAGAATCTCTTTTCAGGTATTGTCAAAGCTCCATCCTTTTCAACCATACTTATTTTATTTGGTAAAGAAGCAAATATTTCATCGTCGCCACTTATTTTTTCAATAACTTTGATATTCTTTAATAAGGATGAACCGACTAACTCAATTTTTACTTCAACAGTTTTACCTTCAATAGTAACTATCATTTTATCTAATGATTTAACAACCATTGTTGCATTTTTACCATTTATTAATCCAGTAATTGTATTTGATGCTTCAGAATCATCTAAGACAATATCATAAGATTGAACTGTTTTATTTGGCATAATAACATTAACTTTTTTATTTTTTAAATCTAATTCACTCTTTAATGTTGAAATATCTAAAATTTCTTCTTTTGCATCAGTTACACGTTTAACAATAATTCCAGATGTATCTAATCCATCAACAAATCTATATTTCTTTTTAACTGCTTCATTTGTAGCGTCTAATACGTATGTTCCTGTATCAACACCAATATTTACTTTAATATCATAATTAAAATTGTTCCAATTAGCTTTTACAATTTGCTTTCCAGGATATTTCTTTGTGTTTGGTAATGACCATGTAATAGTATTATCCGGATCGAAAATTGCTCCAACACGCAAATCATTTCTAACTTGCATTGCTGTCCATTGAGATGTATTTATTTCTTCGCCATATTCATAAGTCAATTTATCAGTTCCTGTATCAACATACATACCAATAACAGGAGTATATAAGAATCCATTAATTTTTAAAGAACGAGTTCCCCATGAAAAATCAAGTTTAATATCTGCTGTCCAATCATAGAATTTAGAATTTGATTTAACACACATCATATTAGCGTTAGTGCCACGATTATCAATCATTACTAAGCAATCAGAACCATCTTCTTCAATATTATACCAATATCCATAAATATTTTTATTATCTTGAATACCATTATATAATCCATCATCCCATAATGATAAATATCCATAAGTTTTACTGTAGTTACCTTGATATCCTTCAGCATAAAATCCTTCAAATTGATAAACAAGAAATCTATCATCATCTTTTCTTTGATTGAGATTTTTTCCAACTTCTTTTTCAATTTCACCAGTTGTTTTATTTGACCATGGATTATTTGCTTTTGAATACTTTACTGAACTTGGATCGTAAGGATAATCAATTCTTTTATCAGCAAATTCTTTTTCTATATCAATTTTAAATCCAGTAGAAATATCTTCATAAGAATTATTATTTGCTTTACATATAGCAATAGATGTACCAGAAGCAACAGTTGTAGCAATTATCAATAATGCTCCTACACTATATCTAATGATATTATTTTTTGTAAATGATACTTTAACCTCTTTGCTTGTAATATCATTAAATGAGGCAACAATTGCAATAGCAAGAATTACAACTTGCATAATTGTATATACACAATTTAGAGGAAAGTTACCACCTTGGAATTCAACATTATTAATTTGATCTGCAATTAAATTTGGAAATAAATATATCTGTTTCATAAATGAGAAACACATCGCGGCAATTGCACCTAAATGAATAAATTTATATTCAGGTAAAGCAATCGCTATTAATTCAATAGCAAAGAACAACAACGCACAAATTCCAATTACCTCAGGAGTATGAGGTACAGCATTATTAGCCATGGATGTTTTATATGTTGTAAAAAATAATATACTAAACACAAGACCTAATAAAGCATCAGCTAGCATAAGATAGAAACCTATCTTTTTATCTTTAAAATAATTTTTTAACGCTTCCATATGTTTTTTTATTCCTCTCTATTTTTTTTAACATATTCATAAGCAACAAACATAGCTATAGCACCTAATGTTAAAGCACCAAATACTCCGTCTATAGTGAATATTACAGGTTTCCACCAAATAAATGGTTCTCCTAATTCAACACCAGTATCTGCACTATCACCCATCCAAGATCTAGATAAAGCATACATAATATTTTTATTTGCTTTTTGACATAATTTTAACAAATAGCCATCATCAGTTGATGTAATTGCGTTTTTAATTTGTGATCCTCTATTTCCATCAAGACAGAAGATTTCTGTTCCACCAACAATCATATCTCTAGTTGATGTATATGAACCTTCACCTTGTAAAGCATCATCAATAATTAAACCTTTATAATCCCATTCACCTCTAATAACTTCTTGTGATAATACTTTATGACATGCAGAATATGTTAAACCAATTCTATTATATGATGTCATAATTCCTAAACCTTCACCTTTAGTTAAAGCACCTTCAAATGGTTTTAAATAAATTTCTCTTATTGCTTGTTCATTACAGAATGTTGCTACTCCTTGACGATTTGTTTCTTGATTGTTTAAGAAACAATGTTTAATATTCATAATTAAACCTTTTTTTCTTGCTTCTTTAACAATATTAGATGCAACATAATAATTCATAATTCCATCTTCTGACATATATTCAGATGCACGTGAGCCATATGGTGTTCTATTAATGTTTGCTCCTGGAGCGTTAACACAAGCAACCCCACAATGTAAAGCTTCTTCACCATAGAAATATCCGAATTTCTTTTGCATTTCGTGATCCCATGTTGCTGTATATGTTGGTCCAGTAGCGAATCCAGTTGCCCATCTACCATCACCATAAGCAAATGCAGAAAGTAAGCCTTCAGGTCCTTCAGCAATTGAATTTGATGGTTTTGAAACAGAAGTTACTGCTAAAATACCACGATTATCAGACATTGAAACAACTAATTCATCTAATGTCATTTGCTTAATGAAATCATCCCATTTTGGATCATCATAATCAAGTTTAGCCATATCTGAGAATTTAAGATGATAAGGATTTCCACTTTCATCTTTTAATTGAACAGCATACTTAGTTCCTTCTCCAGATGTATATGATTCAGCATCATCAGCTTTAGTATATTTTCTCATATCTAAAGCTTCCTTCATTTTGTCATTGATTTTTAAACCAGTTAATTTTTTAGGGAATGTTGCTTGCCAATCTTTTCTAGTTAAATAAGTAATTTTTTGATCATCATTAGCCCAATAGTTAACATCAGCGTCATCAAATTTATTTTTTACTTCCACTGAATCATCATAATGAGAATATTTATATGCATCTAATGCACCTGTAATATTATATTTTTTAACTGAATCTAAATCAGCAGTATAATTCTCACCATTATGATCTAACAATGTTGCACCAGCTTTTTTAGTTGCAATAATATTATTTAATGCTTCATGAGCACCATTACCTAATGAGAAATAATATTCGCCATCTTCTAAAATATATTGTTTTTTATTTAATCTATCATAAGATGCTAAGAAATATCTATCAAATTCAATTTCAGTTTCAACTTCTTTTCCAGCTCCAACTAATACTTTATTATAACCACATAACTGAATTGCAGATTTTTCCACTAAATTTTCTTTGTCATAATCAGTATAAGGTAATTGACAATATAATTGAGCAGATGCTCTACCATCTACATTTCCTGTATTTTTAATATTAATTTTTGCAACAAATGAATCAGTTTCTTCTTTATATGTAATGCTCTTTAATTCTTGATCAAATGTTGTATATGATAAACCAAATCCAAATGGATAAGCAACTTCTCTATGATATGTCCAATTAGTTTCTCCATCATATGTTCCTGCACTTCCATTTGCATTACCTTGATTTAAAACACAATCTTCGTATCTTGTTTCATAATATTTATATCCAACATAAATACCTTCATTATATGAAACATATTTTGATGACCTATCAACACCTGCATTTCCATCAAATTTTATATCGCCAAAATTTTGATATGCTGCTGAATTTGATGCATGAGCAGAAAATGTATCAGGAGTATGACCACTTGGGTTTGCTTCACCAGTTAAAATATGAACAACACCATCTAAAGAATAATATCCTGGCACTCCAAACCAAAGAACTGCATCAACGCCAAATTCTTCTTTACTTGCCCAATCTAAACTCATTGGCATTGCACCATTTAATAAAACAATTGTCTTTTTAAATTTTCCTGATTTTTTTATCATTCTAAGTAAATTAGCTTCATTTTCTTGTAAATCAAGAATACCAGCTTTAGGGTCACTATTTTCTGTACCTACTCTGACGAATGTAACAATAGCAGCATCACTAAATGTCGTAAATGAAGCTTGAATGCCAGTAGTATAAGAACTTTCAGGAAGTTCAACAATGCTAGTTTCTGATGGCGCTGCTCCACCTTTATATAAATTCCATACCTCTTTATTATAATTAAATCCGTTATTCTCAAAAGCATCATTTAAATGTACAACTAGTTTTTCATTTGGCGCTGCACCACCTGCACCAGAACGTAAACATAAATGAGCTGAATTTCTACCAAACAGTGTAACATTTCTTTCCTTAGCATCTAAAGGAAGACAATTATTTTCGTTTTTTAATAAAACAGCTCCTTGCTCTTCTTGTTCAACACAATACTTATAAGAATCTTGAATCATTCTTTTCCAACCAGCATCAGATAAACTTCCATCTTCTTCAGCATAATCAGATCTCTTGGAACTAATTTTTCTAACATTAAGTTTTAAAACGTCATTAATTAGTCCTTCGTTATCTAAAGCGACATTTGTCAATGAAATAAGAGATGTCGTAAACAAAATACCAACTGAAGATAACCCTAACCAAAGTTTAGTTTTTTTCATTAAATTTCCTTTCTGCATATTTTTATGCTTTATCAATAAATAATTGATACACTATTATCATCCTACATGGAAGCGTTTACAAAAATGACAATCTTGCGATTTTTATTATGCTATCATATTATTAATTTTTTTATTTTTTATAAATAATATATTATAAAAGCTAAATATTTATGATAATTTATATAAAAAATCATATTTTTTCATTATATATGAAATTGTATTAAAAAACGAAAACATTTTTTTATGATTTAGCACTTCAACAATTAGGATTAATTAATATATTTATTGACAAAGTTAATCAAAAAAATAAATGTAATAATAAACATTTTAATGACAAAGTAAATTCAGCTATAGAAATAAAAAATTAAAAAAATGAATTTAGTGGTGTATTATAATTTTTTTATTAAAAAATTTGGGCATTATTAAAGCCACGCGCATGAATCGCCGCTAAACTAAATTTTACAAGTGAAGATTAAAAATATATTGTTAGTTGTCTATTGTAACAATTAATATAACCTAATTATTTATTTCTATAATTAATAATTAGATTTCTAGTTAAATAGATTTTATTGAAGTCGATTTTTATAATGTTGAATTTTTCTAAAATTGTATTACCATAAATAAATTCAATTATTTCATAAAGTGTACGATTATCTTTTGATTTTCTATTATAAGAATTAATATGCAAAAATATCAATTCAATTTCATTTTGTGCAAAATCTTTTATAAATTTTTCTTTTGGAAAATAAAATCTAAAAACTCATTATTTCTTTCTATTTTAGACTTTTGATTAGACGAAAAAATTATAATAAGGCTATATAAAATAAATGTTGGTTAAATTTTTAGATAAAATTTATGTTGGTTATTTTTAACCAACATTCTTTTTATTATATATTTATATTTGTTAGGCTGTTCGAAAGGAGTAAATAAATAATGAATAATAACCTAACAAATATTCTTGGAATACTAGAAGATAAATATGAAATAACCGATACAATATTTAATAATGAAACGAAAGGAATTACTATATTTATTAAATCAAAGTTTTACACACCAAAGTGTGAATGTGGATGTAATAGATGTAATATTCATTCCTATCATAATAGAATTATTAACCATTCTCGATTTACTGATGCTCCCTGTAATATAATTTATCGACAAGTAAGATATTTATGTAAAGAATGCGGTTCTACCTTTCTTGAACCTAACTTTATTTCTATTGGTAGATCAAATCAATCTGATACTACTATTAGTTATATTTTAAAAGAACTAAAAACCAAATCGTCTTTTTCTGATATTGCTTCAAGAGCTAATGTTTCTTCTCAAACAGTTATTAATATCTTTGAAAGATATATTAATTGCAAACGAAAACATCTCCCTAAAATACTTTGTATTGATGAATTTAAAAATCTCTCTTTTGGTAAAGGCAAATATGCTTGCTTGCTTTTAGATTACCAAACTGGAGAGATTATAGATGTTCTAGCATCTAGAAGACTAGATTATCTACGTTCATATTTTAACAATATTTCAAAAGAAGAAAAAGATAATGTCGAATTTTTAGTTAGTGATATGTATGATGGATATAAACATTTGCATGACTATACATTTCACAATTCTACTTTAGTTATTGACGCTTTTCATTACATAAGATATATTACAAACGCTTTTGATAATGTTCGTATAAGAATTATGAAAACTTTCAATAAAAATGATTATCGTTATAAAATTATAAAAAAGTATAAAAGACTTCTATCAAAAGATAAAAGAAAAATTGATGATAGGCAATCTAGATGGTCTTATCTTGATAATGAAATGAAAGCATCTGATTTCATTGAATTAGTAAAATCTTTTCATATTGATTTATCTAACGCTTACGATATTAAAGAAGAATTTTTTTCATCTTATAGAAAAACTTCATTTGATAATGCTTCTACGTTTATTGATTATTTTATCAATAAAATGAATGGTTCTCTTATTCCTGAATTTATCGAAGTTGCAAATACTTTTAAAAATTGGAAACCCTATATAGTAAATTCCTTTAACAAAGATAAATATGGAAAAAGAATGTCTAATGGGATTATCGAAGGAACTAATAATTGCATTAAAGCAATCAAGAGAATTTCTTTTGGTTATGATAATTTTAATCATTTTAGAAATAGACTTATGTATATTATTAATAAAGATGAATTGCCTTTACAATTACCTAGATCTAAAAAACAAATTGATGAAAGTATGTTACTTGTTCTACATAAACGCGGTAAATATAATAAAGGTTTTATTCGTACAAAAGATAAAAGAAGCAATGCTTATAAGATCAAGCATTTAAATTATGATTCGACACCTTTAATGATTGAAAAAGAAGCTATATTATATTTAAAATCTATAAATGTAACAGATATTGAACTTAAATTGTTAAACGATTGGATTAAAGATGGAAATGATTTTTATTCAAATCCTATAAATGAATTAGATAGCAATAATCAACAAATAGATTTTATATCTTATATTAGAAAAACAAGAAAATAATATTTAAAAATTACAGCCTAACAAAAAAAGTTGGTTTTCATATCATTTGATACGATTATAACCAACTTTCATTTTATCTTTGACCAATATTAATTTTATTGATAACCAACTATCGTTTTATATCAAACCAATCATTAACCAACATTTATTTTATATAGCC
>URVS01000061.1 GCA_900551385.1 uncultured Mollicutes bacterium
TTTGATTTCAATACTTGGTATTGTTCTCTTTGAAAATCTTTTCCTGATTGATAATCAATAAATATATTTTCTTTTGGAATATTATATTTGTTTATTTCGTTTAATTGTCTATCAACATTTTGACTTGTTGAAGATACTCTTATATATGCATATATCATGTTACCACCTCTTAAAAATGTTTTTAAAGGTACACATTTAAATATTCAAGTAAGCATTAATAACTTTAATATAAAATTTAATATTATGCGACATAATATGATAAATTTCGATATTTTTTAATTGTTAATACGTTTACATTTTGTTATAATCCATATTACATGAGTTCTTTTAAAGGTGTACTTTAAAGAAATCGATGTGATGCCGAGGATATTGTTTCTAATTTCTTAATTAATATATTTTCTGAAATTCAAAAATTTGATGAAACAAAAAGTTCTTTTAATACTTGGATACATACATGTATAAGAAATGAAAGTTTAAATTTTATAAAGCAAAATTCAAGACTAACTTCACTTAGTGAAGAAGAAATTGAAACAATAGATAATAATGCTCAAAATGAATTATTTTATGATTTAAGAAAAGTACTTACAGATTTTGAATATGAAATTATGTGCTTAAAATTTAAAAATGATTATACTAATAAGGAAATTGCAAAAATAATGAATGTGAAAGAAAAGAAGATCAAATATACTATTGAAATTTCATATAGAAAAATAAGACAATATCTCAAGGAGGTCAAATATTATGAATGAGAAGAAAAAATTAGTTAGAAGAAGTATTTCATATGAATGCCAAAATGAAAGAAATAGAAAGTAAAATGACATTCAATGAACCTAAAAATAGTTTTAAATTTAATAAAGTAGCTTTTGCTTTATCTACATGTGCTGCATGCTTAGTATTAATTGGTGCCTCTGTTGGAAGTTTTTTCTTAGGGAAAAATGCATTTAACGAACATGAAGATATAACAATTGTCTTAGAAGATAAAATAAAAGAAGCTTTTGATTATATAGATACTATTTGTAATAAAAAAGATAAAGCACCATATAGGTCATTTTTAATTAATAATGAAATGTCATTATATTTTTATCGAGGAACAATTGATAATTCAACTAACTATGAAAAATGTTATTTTTATCAATTTATTTTTTATCAAGATTATAATTATGAATTAAATCTTGAATTAAAAAATGAAGATAACGTTGTCTTTAGTGTTAATCCTGCTGAATATAATTATTTAGGTAGAATTGAAAAAGAAGGATTTAATTTTACAGATTCATTAGAATTAACACTCACTGATTATGGCGATGAAATATTGCATGAAAATATAAATTTATAAAAAAATAAAAAAAATTTGGGCCAAACTCCTTTTCTTAATTGTATATATTATGAAAGGAGTTTTTTTCATGAATAAAAAACTAAAAAAAATATTTTTCTTTGCTGTTCTAATTAGTAACAGTTTTACTATGAGAGGCGAAAATAAAAAAGTAAATAATAATAAAATCCATTTTGAAAATAATTTTATGAAAAAATTATCTTTAGAAGATAATGAAAGTAAAAATGAAACATCAATAATAATAAAACAAAATTATAATATATTAGTACCAGAATTTGATGAAAGCGAAGAATTACTAACTAATGAAAATAGAAAAAATGAAATTAATAAACTAAAAAATTTCTATACTGAAAAAAATAATGAAATAGCTAACAATTTAGATTTAAGTAATTATGAAAATATTTATGTTTCTAGTTATTCACCTTTTATTAGTTTAAATACTAATTGGAATAATAATAGTTATGACGCATTAGAATATTTAGCTGAAAATAATAATATTCAAGATATTTATGTTACCAAAAATGATGAAACAAAAAATAATTTTTATCCATCTAAAAGAGTAGTTGGTCTTAATAACTATATTTATAATAACGATCCTAATTATACAGGAGAAGGCATTGTAGTAGGAATTTTAGAAACAGGTATTGCTGATGTTAAACATGAAAGTTTAAAAAATACTGATATTGAAGTTAGAGATGAATGGTATTATGTTGAAACTGTTTCTAATCATACAACAATGATGGCAGCAATGATTGCTGGAGTAGAAGGCGTGGCACCTAAAGCAAAAGTTTTAAGTGTTGAATTGTTCGGTGATCCAGTTAGTGAAATTGATTGGCTTTTAGAAAGAAATGTCAATGTTATTAATATGAGCTTTGGAGAAAAAAATCCAGAGGGTAAATATAATTCATTTTCTGCATATATTGATTTTGTTGTTAACACATATAAGGTAACAGTTGTTGCTTCTGCAGGTAACGAAGGAAATGGTACTAAAAACGTTGCTAATCCAGGATTAGGATATAATGTTTTAACAATTGGAGCATGTGGTTATGATAGTGGACTAGCAGAAAAATTTTCATCATCAAATGTTGTAGAAGGACCAAGAAAGCCAACAATTATGGCTCCAGGTGCTGATTATGCTTTAGAAGGTTTTAGTGATAGACATAATGGTACTAGTTTTTCTTGTGCTTTAACTACTGGATGTGTTGCTTTATTAATGCAAAGAGATCCATTAATGAGATTACATCCAGAAAGAGTAATATCAATGTTTACATCAACCGCTGTTAGAGCAAATAAAAGGTTATTTAATGCTGGCTTAGATAATAGAACAGGAGCAGGCACTCTTAATTTTGATAATATTGTAAAAAGTTATAAAAACCATTATTTATGTGGTATTTCAGTTGAAGACAGAGGAACAACATTCACTGTAAATGCAGAAATAAACCAAACAGTAAGAATTGCTATTGCGTGGCTTGCTAAAGCTAATGGAAATGTTGATAAAACAATAATGACTGATTACGATTTATATATTTATGATAAAGATGGAACATTAGTTACTAAACAAGAAACTAATTCTGATTGCCTTGAACTAGCAGAATTTACCGCTTCTAGTACTGGAAGATATACTGCTAAAATAGTTGAAAAAAGCACAGGAAGAGATTTTGATCAAAGTGTTTCAGTATCATATTTTGTAAAATAAAAAAATAATTAAAAAAATTTGGGCCAAAAGGCCTTTCTCAATTGTATATATCATGAGGAGGAAAAATAATGCCATAAAAAATTAGCATTTATTCAATGAAAGGAAGGAGTATTTATATGGATTTTCAAGGAATAAAAAATTATGAATTTTTCATTAGTTTAGGTTATGTAACAATTATTAGTAGTATCTTAACATTAATAGTTACTCAAATTATTAAAATCATTTTGAAAAAGAAAAATGTAATTAATGAAGAAATGTTTGCGTCTAAAAAAGATATTATTTTATCTAGAGTAGGAAGAATCATTTCATTAATTATTTATTCATCATTATATTTATTTAATGAATTTTATTTAAAACATAATACTGTTTTTGATGAGACATTATGTATTGGTATAATATCAGGATCAGCATTAACATTAACTTTATCAAAAGGAATATATACAATGTTACATCAATATTGTGAGAAGAAAACACTATTTGAAAAAATAGAATATTTAAATAATATAGAAAATGTTTTAAAAAAAGAAACAAATGAAAAATTAACAAAAGAAGAGCAAGTAGATAATATGATAAATGAAATAACAAAAAATAAATGGGTGTTAACAAATAAAGGGGAACTAGTCGATGAAAAAGTTAATACTAAGTAAAGAAAATAAACAAATAAATAATTCTATAATAGAAAATAATAAATTTATAAGAAATTTTAGTAATTGTAAATTAGAAATGAAAAATACACTTACTAATAATGATTTTATTACTCTTAATAAAGATAATAAAATTATAAAAATGAATTATATTAATAAAGCAAGAAATATTATTAAAGGAATTCAAGAAGATAATAAAATAATATATCCATCAATAGAAGAAGGTGTTGATTTAAAATATGAAGTTTTAGATAATAAGCTCAAAGAAAGCATTGTAATAAATGAATTACAAGATAATTATCAATATGATTTTGAATTAGACATTGGCGATTTAGTTCCATCATTTAATAAAGAAAACAATACTTTAGAATTAAAAGAAAATAATAAAATAATATATCGATTATTAAGCCCATATATGGTAGATAATAAAAAAGATTATAGTAATGATTGTGCTTATGAAATAGAACAAAATGAAAATAAATTAAATATTAAATTAACATGTTCAAGTGAATGGATTAATTCTCCAGATAGAACTTTACCGATTGTTATTGATCCAACTATTGAAATATATAATGATGAATTATTTGAAGCCGAACAATATATAGATAATGTAAAACAAACATCATATTCAACTTTAACTGTAGGTTATGATGATATAGTTAAAAATAATGTTATAACAAAAAGAAAATATTTAGTTAAGTATATTTTTAATTTAAATGCTATTAAGAATAAATATGAAATAAATAAGATATATAACACTGAATTTCAAATAAAACCATTTAATTTTTTAAGTACAAATTTTGCAGTTAGAGTAAATGTAAATGGGGTAATAAAAACATTACGATACGCTCAATATTCAAAAGGAATAGATATTTCATTAATGGATTATATTAATAATGGAATTGATAAAGTAACAGTCATTTTAGAACCATACATAAGAAATAATACATATACAAGTGATGGTACAATAAGATATGGTTTTAATATTGCAAAACCATATTCAGATGAAAGTAATGAATCAACTTTTCAAATATATTATAAAGAAAGACAATATTTACAAAAGCAAACATATGAAATAAATAAAAAAAGTAAAATAAATATCTTTTTAGAAAAACCAAATTATCAATTTGAACATTTAGATACAACAATTTCAGATAACAAATTAAGTATAGATATTAAACATATTTTAGATGGAGAAAGTAAATATAATAATGAAGTTAATTATCTAGGAGAAGGATGGAAATTAAATATATATCAAACAATAAAAAGTAGTAATATCAATAGAGTATTTGGTAGTAAAGAATATATTTATACAGATGGATATAATAATAAAACAATTTTATTAGAAAAATGGTATTATTTAAAAGATAATGAAGAGATTTATGTTCATAAAGAAGATGTATATCTAGATGATGATAATAAATTAAAAACAATAGTTAATAATGAAGTATATGAAGTTAAATATTCTCTTGAAGATGAAGATAAAAAAATATCATTAATAAATTTATCTAATTTAAATAATTTTAATAATAGCAATAATTTAAATAATGAAGAAGAATATTATTTATTAATAGGAAATTATAAATTTTATTGTTTAAGAAATAAAAATGTTTTAAATGTTCCTGAATTTAATATTAAAGTAAATGATATAACTCATGTTTTATCTTATTCAGAAATAGAATATAAAGATGGTTCGTTTTTATATAAAGAAGATAATTCAAAACCATTAAACATGTCTTTTTTTGATATAAAAATTAATTTTGATGAAGATGGTATTTATATTAACCATGCTGTAGGTCAAGGCTCTAATTGGGAATTAGAAAAAGTAAGAATATATTTAGAAAATAAATATAAAAAAGTAAATAAATATAAAGATACAAATGTAAAAATAACTGAAGAAATAGAAAATCTTAATAATCAAATTTATCAATTGCAAACATCATTAGATAATTTTAATAATCAATTAGAATTATCAACTTCTCAATATAATTTATATGATTATCAAGAAACTTATAAGAAAGTATATAATCTTGATAATTTGAAAAATAAAATTAAAGAAAAAAGAGATATTATTACTAATGCAATAACTGATACAAATACAAAAAATAATCAAATTTATTATGATGAAGCAAGTGATGAATATGAAGAAAATTATAAACAATATGAAAAAAATGTATTAAATAAAAGAAAAGAAATAGAAGAACAATCAATTTATAATTCATATTCTACAGGAATTGATTATGTTAAAATGCTTAATAAATTAATAAAGCAAAGAGATGAATTAATTTTAGAACAATATAAAGAAATAAATTATGTTCTTATTGATAAAGATAACAACTTATTATGTTTTGATGGATATGGTCAATTAGTAAAAATTAAAGATAAATATGAAAATGAAATTAATATTGAATTTAATTATGAAGATCATAAAAACAATCAAATAAAGAGAATCTATTCATCTACTGAAGAAATAAAATTAAATTATGAAAATGATTTATTAACATCATTGATAGATAATAAAGGAAGAATATTAAAGTTTAAATATTATAAATATCAATTATCAAATATAGTTTATTCAGAATTAGATAAAAATCATCATCAATTAAAGTTATTATTTGAAGGTAACGAATCTAATACAATTATTAAAACACCCATAGAAGATATATATTTAGGTAAAAATGAAAACACATTATATTTTAGAAAAGATATTTTAAATCCAAATAATTATATTTCTTCAAATACAATAATTGAAGAAAATATAGAAAAAGTAAAATATAAAGAATTTACATATAATTATTTAGATGATGAAATAATTGTTAAAGATAATATTTTAGAAGAACAGGTAACATATTATAAAGATGAAAATGGTAATATATATGCAAGTAGTGAAATAGACAAAGATGGATTAGAAAAATATCATTATTCATATATTGAAAACAATTTAACTTTATTTAAAACATATTTAATAAATAATACAAAAATTGAAGAAGGTGAAATTGTTAGTGAACTAGAAGAAAAAACTTTTACATTTAATGAATTAAATGCTATTTTATGTTTAAACTTATCATTTGAAGGGAAACAAAATGTAAATATTAAAATTGAAAGTGGAAAAAGAAAATTTGTTCAAGAAATAAAAGTAAATAAAAAAGAAACAATAAGTTTACCATTCTTTGCTGATACCAAAAATATTAAAATAACCTTTTCTTCAGATATAGCTCAAACATATACATATCGTATTTATAATGCTGAAGAAGGAGAATTATATACATATGAAAATAATAAATTAATACAAAAACAAACTGTTTTATATAATGAAAATTATAAATATGAAGATGATTTATTAGTAAAAGTAATTAATAAAAGTATCTTTGATGAAACATTAATAACTACATATTTTTATAATTCAAATAGACAATTAAAAGCTATAGAAGATAGTAATGGAAATGTAGAAGAATATTATTATGATGATAAATTAAATGTAATTGAAAAAAGAACATATAATAAAGAAAATGCTTCATTAATGCAAGTAGAAAAAAATACTTATAATGAAAAAGGATTAATGATTTCTAAAACTGGTAATATAAAAAATAAAAATAATAAATACCCTACTCAAGAAATAAAATATGTAAATAATTTAATAAATAAAGTAATTGATTATAATAATAATTCTATAGTTTATAATTATGATTTTAATAATGAAAATTTATTATCAATATCAACAAGTGTAGATGGAATAAATAATGCCAATACTTTTAAATACAATTATGGATTATTAACTGAAATAAATGGTTCAAATAAAATAGAATATATTTATGATGGAAATAGAAGAATTGCAAAAATTAAATTAAATAGTATAGATTATTTAGAAAATTTATACGAAGAGAATAAAGATGGAACAATTATAACTACATATAAAGCAGAAGAAAAAAGAGTTAATGTAACAAAAAATAACAAACCTATTTATCAACAAATATTAAATAATGAAGGAGAAGAAATAATTAATTATTCATATGATGAAAAAGAAAGATTAAAAGAGATAACATATAATCAACCAGAAAAAAATAAATTAATTAAAGAAACATATGAATATTCAATAAATAATATAATTTCATATAAAAAAGAAGAAAATGATAATCTTATTTTGTTAATGCAAAATGAATATGATAAAAGTTATTATTTAACATCAACAACTTATAATTTAATAAATGATTTAATTAAAGAAAAATATCAATATAATGATAAACATCAAATAACAAAAATTAATTCATTAATAAATAATAATGAAGTAATTTCAAATATTAAATATGATGCATTAAATAGAGTTAAACATCAAGAAATAAATAATAATAAAATAAACATATGTCAAAGTTATTCTTATCTTCAACAAGATGAAAATTCATTAAACTTAATAAGTGAAGAAACATTAAAAATAAATCTATCAAATAATTCATATTATATGTAAGTTTTCAAATTATTTTCGGTTA
>URVS01000062.1 GCA_900551385.1 uncultured Mollicutes bacterium
CAAATTATAGCAACGGTTAATGAAGTAGGTAAATATAAAGTTGATGTGATGAAACAAAGAATATTAAGTATTAATCCGTTTGCAAAAGTTGAAACTAGACAATGCTTTTTTTTGCCATCAAATCAAGATGAATTTGATTTTACTCAATATGATTATATTGTTGATGCAATTGATACAGTTTCAGCAAAAATTGCTATTGTTTTAAAAGCTCAAGAAAATAATATACCTGTTATTAGTTCAATGGGCGCAGGTAATAAAGTTAATCCAATGGGATTTATGGTTAGTGATATATATAAAACAGAAATGGATCCTCTAGCTAAAGTAATGCGTCATGAATTAAAAAAAAGAGGAGTAAAAAAGTTGAAAGTTGTTTATTCTAAAGAGAAACCTCTTAGACCAATAGAAGATCCTACTATTAGTTGTAAAACACATTGCACTTGTCCTAAAGGTAGAAGAGATATACCTGGAAGTAATGCTTTTGTTCCGACTGCTTGTGGATTATTAATTGCTTCAGAAGTAGTTAGAGATTTAACTAATTCAGTGGCAAGAAGTGAGTTAAAAAGATGATTTATTTAGATTATGCCGCTAATTATCCTGCTAAAAAAGAAGTTCTTGATGCTTTAGTTGATGTTGAATTAAATTATTATGGTAATTATAATTCTTCACATAAATTAGGAATAAAATCAAAAGAAAAATATAATGAATTAAATAATAAAATTAAAGATATTTTGTCTTTAGATGATAATTATTCTATTATTTATACTTCTTCTGCTACTGAAGCTAATAATTTAGCGATTAAAGGGATTTGTTCATCTTATTCTGGATTTGGTAAGAAAATATTAGTTAGTGAACTTGAACATAGTTCAATTAATGGTACATTAGGTTATTTAAAAGATAATGGGTTTATTGTGGAATTTATTAAAACATTAAATAATGGCCAAATTGATTTAAATGATTTAAAAGAAAAATTAACAAATGATGTAATTTTAGTATGTGTAATTTTAGTTGATGGTGAAACAGGATTAATGCATGATTATAAAAAAATAAGTGATGTAATTAAAACTAGTAAAAATGCTCATTTTTTAGTAGATGCAACTCAAGCAATAGGTAAATTTAAATTAGATTTTTCTTATTTAGAACTTGTTAGTTTTGCTCCACATAAATTTGGTGGAATTATTGGAAGTGGTTGTTTAATTAAAAGAAAAAATACAATATTAACACCTTTATTTCATGGAGGAGAAAGTGATTCTATTTATAGAAGTGGAACTGTTCCTTTAGGAATAATTGCTTCTATTGAAAAAGCTTTAGAATTAGCTTATTCTTCATTAGATGAAAATTATATAAAAGTTAATAATATTAACAAATATATTTTAAACGAATTAAATAAAATTAATAAAATTAAGATTAATTCATTTACTAATCCATATATTATTAATATTTCTATTGATGGTTTTTTAGGCCGACAAAGTGTAGATTTTTTAAATGAACATGATATATGTGTTAGTCAAAAATCAGCTTGCTCAATTAAAAATACACCTTCAAAAATTATAATGGCTATTTATAAAGATAAAAAAAGAGCTTTTTCATCGTTTAGAATATCACTAAGTGAATTAGTAACTATTGAAGAAGCAGAACAATTAATAAAAGTAATAAAGGAGTTAATTAAATGATAGATGAATTTGAACAATCAATAACTAAAAAATATCGTGCTAAATTGTGGTCAAGATTTGTCGCTGCAATTAAAGAATATCAATTAATTCAACCAAATGATCATATATGTGTATGTATTTCTGGTGGAAAAGATTCTATGCTTATGGCTAGATTATTTATGCAATTACAAAAACATTCAGATTTTGATTTTAAAGTAGAATATTTGGTTATGAATCCAGGATATAATGAAATTAATTTGCAAACTATTTTAAATAATTTACAAAAGTTATCTATACCTGCTAAAGTTGTAGAAAGTAATATTTTTGAAATAGCAAATTCTCAAGATAAAAGTCCCTGCTTTTTATGTGCAAAAATGAGAAGAGGGGCTTTATATAATTTTGCTAAACAAATGGGATGTAATAAAATAGCATTAGGTCATCATTATGATGATGTAATAGAAACTACTTTAATGAATTTACTTAATTCTGGTTCTTTTCAAACTATGTTACCAAAATTAAAATCAACTAATTTCGAAGGCATGGAATTAATTAGACCTATGTATTTAATTAGAGAAAAAGATATTATTTCATGGAAAAATTATCATCATTTACAATTTATTCAATGTGCTTGTAGATTTACAGAAAATTGTGCTGTTTGTGATAATGGTGGTGGTGGATCTCAAAGATACGCGACTAAACAATTAATTAAAGAATTAGTTAAAAATTATAATCCTCAAGTTGAAAAAAACATTTTTAAAAGTGCAGATAATGTAACTTTAGATATGATTTTAGGCTATAAAGAGAAAGGAAAACATTATAGTTATTTAGATAATTATGATGAAAATTAATTTTTAGGTTTAAATTATTATTTTAAAGTGTTAATATGCACTTGTTAAGGCGGTAAAAAAAATGAAAGAATTAGAAACAAGAATTATGCAAGATGGAAAAATAATAAATAATGAAATTTTAAAAATAGATTCTTTTATTAATCATCAAATTGATGTGAATTTATTGAATAATATTTCAAAATATTTAGCTTCTCATTTTGCTAATATAACAAAAATTTTAACAATTGAAACTAGTGGAATTGCTTTTGCAATTGGTGTTTCTCAATGTTTAGGAAATATTCCAGTTGTTTTTGCTAAAAAAACAAAATCAAAAATTGTTGATGAAAAAAATATTTATACAGCGAGAGTTCATTCATTTACTAAAAATGTTGATAATGTAATTTCTGTTGATAAAAGATTTTTATCTAATGAAGATAATATTTTGATAGTTGATGACTTTTTAGCAGAAGGTAATGCTGCATTTGGTTTAATTGATTTATGTCATCAAGCTAATTGTAAAATTGCTGGAGTATCAGTAGTTGTTGAAAAAAGATTTCAAGGTGGTAGAGATAGAATCGAACATGCAGGAATTAAAGTTGTTAGTGCTGCTTCAATAGATCATTTTGAAAATAATACAGTTGTTTTTTATACCGAAAAATAGTTATTTATTATAATAAATAAAGATTAATTTAATTTTAAAAGAAAAAAATAGAAAGCGATTACATGATGTTTTTTTCTTTTTTTTATAGAAATTTTATAATACTTTAATATATAATTTTTTTGTCGAAAGATGAAATCGACATTTCGTATAATTACCCTAATTGGTGGGAAAGTCTCTACGCTAGACCGTAATCTAGCACTACGAATAAAGATCAATCATTGGAATATTGTCTCTTTATAATAGACTTTCTTTTTGCTTTTAGGAAAGAAAAGGAGAAAGAAATATATGAAAAAAACAATCAAAAAGATCTTACTTACATCATTACTTGCTACAACAGGTACATTAGCTCTTGCTTCATGTAACATGGGTGGTAATGATAAAATCAAAGTTGGATTAATCGCTTTACATGATGTAAATTCAACTTATGATAAGAACTTTATTGATGCTTTTAAAGCTGCTTGTGAAGCTAAAGGAATGGAAGCTGTCATTAAAACTAATATCCCTGAATCAGAAAAAGTTACAGAAACTGCTGATGATTTAGTAGATCAAGGTTGTAAATTTGTTTTTGCTGATTCATTTGGTCATGAAGCACATTTATTAAAAACTGCTAGAAAGAATCCAGAAGTTCAATTCTCACATGCAACAGGTACTACTGCTCACACAGAAAATGTAGCTAATTTCCACAATGCTTTTGCTTCAATTTATGAAGGAAGATATTTAGCTGGTGTTGCTGCTGGATTAAAATTAAAAGAAATGATTTCTAAAGATGCAACTACATCTCATAAGATTGGTTATGTCGGTGCTTATCCATATGCTGAAGTTGTTTCTGGTTATACATCATATTTCTTAGGTGTTAGATCAATTGTTAGTGATGTAACTATGGATGTCACATTCACATCATCATGGTATGATGAAACAAAAGAAAAGAATGCTGCTAATGCTTTAATTGAAGGTGGATGCTCAATTATTTCTCAACATGCTGACTCAATGGGTGCTCCAAGTGCTTGTGAAACAGCTAAAGTTCCTAATATTTCTTATAATGGTTCTACTGGTGAAAAATGCCCAGATACATATATGGTTTCTTCAAGAATTAACTGGCAACCATATTTCGAATATTGCTTTGATGCTGTTAAAAATGGTACAGAAATTGCTACTGACTGGACAGGTGGATTAGGTGATACTCTTTATACTGGTTCAGTTTGTTTAGCTGAATTAGGTAAACATGTTGCTGAAGGTACAGAAACAAAATTAAAAGAAGTTCATAAACAATTAAAAGATGGTAAATTAAAAGTATTTGATTGTTCTAAATTTACTGTTGGTAGTAAAACTGTTACTACATTTGAGGCTGATGTTGATACAGATGCTAACTTTACTCCTGATCATGAAGCTGTCAAGACAGAAAAAATCGATGGTAAAGATGTTACTTACATTGATGAATCTGCATCTGGATTACGTTCTGCTCCATATTTCACATTAGATATTGATGGAATTAATAAATTAGATAAAAATAATTAATTAATTTAATATTTTGTCTTTTACCCAAGGGCCAAAATTGACTCTTGGGTTTATTTGTTTTTTTAAGGAGAATAGAAATGGAGTTAGAAAATAAAAAAATTAATATTTCTTTCAAAAATATTACAAAAAGATTTGGTAATAATATAGCTAACAATAATATTTCTTTTGATATTTTTGAGGGTGAAATACTTGCTTTGCTTGGTGAAAATGGAAGTGGTAAAACTACTTTAATGAATATGTTAAGTGGTATTTATTTTCCTGATGAAGGAGATATTTTTGTTCATGGTGAAAAAGCTAACATTAAATCTCCTCATGATGCTTTTAAATATAATATTGGCATGATTCATCAACATTTTAAATTGATTGATACATTTACATGTTTAGAAAATATTGTTTTAGGAATTGAAGATAAGAATAAATCTAAATTAAAAATTGCTAAAGAATTAGTTAATGAAATCTTATCTAAATATGGATTTGTTCTTGATTTGAATAGAAAAGTATATGAGATGTCTGTTTCTGAAAAACAAACATTAGAAATTGTTAAAGCTCTTTATAGAGGCGCTAATACATTAATTCTTGATGAACCAACTGCAGTTTTAACTCCTAATGAAATTGAAAAATTATTCAATGTTTTAAGAAATATGAAAAATGATGGTAAATCTATTATTATCATTACTCATAAATTGAATGAAGTTATGGAAATTTCTGACCGTGTAGTAGTTTTAAGAAAAGGTGAATATATTGGTGTTGTAAATACTTGTGATACTAATGAAAAAGCTTTAACTGAAATGATGGTTGGAAAGAAAGTTGAATTAAATATTGATAGAAGTGAACCAGTTAATCCAAAAGATAGATTAATTGTTAATAATTTAACTTGTAAAAATAGAGAAGGAATTAAAACTTTAGATGATGTTTCTTTTGCTGCAAGAAGTGGTGAAATATTAGGTATTGCTGGTATTTCTGGTTCTGGACAAAGAGAAATCCTTGAATCTATTGCAGGTTTACTTAGACTTGAAAGTGGTGAAATTACTTATATTGATCCTAAGACTAATGAAGAAGTTAATTTAAGAAATAAAACACCATTAGAAATTAGAGAAATGGGAGTAAGATTATCATTTGTTCCTGAAGATAGATTAGGTATGGGTTTAGTTGGTAATATGGATATTATTGATAATATGATGTTAAGAAGTTATTCTAAAGGCCATAATTTATTTGTTGATAGATCTAAACCTGCTGAACTTGCTAATAAAACTATTGAAGAATTAGAAGTTAAAACTCCTTCAGTTCATACTCCTGTTAGAAAATTATCTGGTGGTAATGTTCAAAAAGTATTAGTTGGTAGAGAAATTGCTTCTTCTCCAAAAGTTTTAATGGTTGCTTATCCAGTTAGAGGCCTTGATATCAATTCATCTTATATTATTTATCATTTATTAAATGAACAAAAACAAAAAGGGACATCAATTATTTATGTTGGTGAAGATTTAGATGTTTTACTTGCATTAAGTGATAGAATATTAGTTTTATGTCAAGGTAAAGTAAATGGTATTGTTGATGCTAGAACTACTACTAAAGAAGAAGTTGGTTTGTTAATGACTAATTTAGTTAATAAGGAGGCCTTATAAATGAAAAATAAAGAACCTTTATTTCATATTAGTAAAAGAGTAAATATATCTTGGCAAAAGTCTTTATTAATAAAAGGCGGCGCTATTTTATCAGCACTTATTTTATGTTGCATACTTCTTTTATGTATTGCGCAAGCAAATCCACTTGAAGTTATTGCTCAAATGTTTTTAGGGAATTTTGGTACACCTAGAAGAATTTGGATATTATTAAAAGATATGTCTTTATTATTAATTGTTGCTTTGGCTTTAGTTCCTGCTTTTAAAATGAAGTTTTGGAATTTAGGTGGTAATGGACAAATTTTAATGGGAACATTAGCTAGTATTATATGTATGTTTTATATGGGTAATGCTGGTATTAGTGATTTAATTATTATTCCTTGCATGATTGTTAGTAGTATATTAGCAGGTGTGATATGGGCAGTTATTCCTGCTATATTTAAAGCTATTTTTAATACTAATGAATCATTATTTACTTTGATGCTTAATTATGTTGCTAGTGGTTTAGTTACTGTGTTTTTAACTATTGCTGTTAAAACTGGCTCAGGTACTTTAGGTATTGTTAATGCTGGTAATTTTGTAGCTATTGGTAATGATTATATGTTAACTATTTTAGTGGCTATTGTAATTTTTGGTTTTATGTTTAGTTATTTAAAATATTCTAAACATGGATATGAATTAACTGTAGTTGGTGAAAGTGAGCAAACCGCTAAATATATTGGTATTAATGTTAGAAAAGTTGTTATTAGAACATTAGTTTTATCAGGGGCAATATGTGGAGTTGTTGGTTTACTTATTGCTGGATCTTTATCTCATACTGTTAATACTGAAAGTGCTAATAATATGGGCTTTACAGCAATTATGGTTACATGGCTTGGTAAATGTAATCCTCTTTACATGGTAGGAACTTCATTTTTAGTTTCATTCTTATCTAGAGGTATGCAACAAGTTCAAACTTATTGTGGATTAACTAATAATGCAATTTCAGATATTGCACTTGGTGTTATGTATTTCTTCATTATTGGTTGTGATTTCTTTGCTAATTATAAAATTATGTTTAGACGTAATAAAAAGGAGGAAAAATAAATGTTTTTTAATGCTATTTTACCTAGTGCGATTGCAATTGCTACTGTCTTTTTATATGGTTGTCTTGGTGAGACTTTAATGGAAAAAGTTGGACATTTAAATTTAGGTATTCCAGGTATTATGTGTATGGGTACATTTGGAGGATGTTTAGGTGTTAGTCTTTATATGAGTAATTTTAAAGATAATCCAATGGCTGCTAATTGGTTTTTACTTGTACTAATTGCTATTATTTTATCATTTATTTTTGCTGCTATAGGTGGACTTATATATGCTTTTATTACTGTTACTTTAAAATGTAATCAAAATGTTACAGGTTTAGCATTAACTACTTTTGGTGCAGGATTTGTTGATTATTTTATGAATTCAATTGATAAAACTTATTTTGCTTATGCTAGTAAAATTTTTAAATATCATTTACCTTTTGGGGATAATTTAGGTGCTTTTGGTAATATTTTTATTAATCATGGTATTTTAGTTTATATAGCAATTATTTTAGCTGTTGTAGCGGCTATTGTCTTAAAGAAAACAAGAATAGGTTTATCTTTAAGAGCTATTGGTGAAAATCCTGCTACTGCAGATGCTGCAGGAATAAATGTTAACAAATATAAATATATTACTATTACATTAGGTTCTGGTATAGCAGGACTTGGTGGTTTGTTTTATGTTATGGATTATGTTGGTGGAAGTTGGGAAAATTCTGGAACAATTCAAGCATTTGGTTGGTTAGCAATTGCATTAGTTATCTTTAGTATTTGGAAACCTGGTTTTGCTATTATAG
>URVS01000063.1 GCA_900551385.1 uncultured Mollicutes bacterium
AATCAGGTGCTGTTGAAGAACAAATTAAGTCATTTAATATTTTATATGAAAATGGATATGGTGTTATACCATATATAAATAATCTATATGTTTGTTATGTGTTAAATAATACTTCAGGAGCTTTACTTAATTGGGTTAAAAATAATTTCTTTTCCCATTTAAAAGAAGATTGCTTTTCTTTTTTAAGCTCAAAAATAAAAGAAGAACCAAGTGAAGTATTAATTCTTCCTTATTTTGCTGGTAGTTCGACTCCATATATGGATTTAAATGCAACTGGTATGATTTACAATTTATCTTTAGGTGTTAATAATTATGAAATATATCAAGCAACATTAGAATCTTTAACATATGAAATGAAATTATCTTTAGACTTGTTAAAAGAAAATGGTATTCATATAAATAAACTTTATGTTTCAGGAGGAGGGGCTAGAAATGATAAATGGATGCAAATAAAAGCTGATATTTTAAATATAGATATTTATCAATTAGAAAATATTAATTCTGGAAGTGTAGGATGTGGAATTGTTGTTGGAAAATGTTTAGGTGTTTTTTCTTCAATTAAAGAAGGGATGGACAAAATGATTAAAGTAAAAAAAATATATCATCCTAATAAAGCTAAATATGAAAGATATTTAAGCTTATTTAATAAATATAAAAAATTATATCCATTAATGAAAGGACTAGAAAATGAATAAATTAAATTATATAGGTCACGAATATCAATTGTATGGTAAACAAGAATACGTTTTAACCTCAGGCTTAGGTAATGGTTGCAAAATATGGCACATAAAAAATGGTTTAGGGCTAGAAATTTATATTAATTTAGATCGCGGATTTGATATAGTTTCAATATCTATTGATGGGAAAAATGTTAGTTATCTTACTCCTAATGGATATGTAAATAGCAAATATTATGATGATAAAAAAGATGGTTTCTTAAAATCTTTTTCAGGTGGATTTTTAACAACTTGTGGATTAACTCAAGTTGGAGCAAGTAATATTGATAATAATGAAGAATTACCACTTCATGGAACTTATAGTAATATACCTTGCGAAAATACATGTTATTTAGAAGATGATAAATATTTAATATGTTCTGCTTTGATATTAGATGAAAAAATTTTTTCTCATAAATTAATTTTAAATAGAACTATAAAAATATCTAAGTATGATTGCTCTTTTAAGGTAATTGATTCAATTAAAAATAGAGGTGATGAAATAACACCTATAGAAATATTATATCATATTAATATAGGATATCCTTTTTTGGATGAAGATGTGATTTTAGATATTAATTCAAATGAAATAGAATCAAGAAATGATTATGCTGAAAAAGATATTAAAAATTATAAATTAATTCATGCTCCATTAAGTAACATACAAGAGAAATGTTATTATCATAAATTTTTATCTAATGGAGAAGTTAAAGTATATCAACCAAAATTTAATAAAGAATTAATTATTAGTTTTGATCATAATGTTTTACCTTTTTTAACTGAATGGAAAATGCTAAGAATAAGAGACTATGTTTTAGGCCTAGAACCAGGAAATTGTTTTCCTGATGGAAGGAATGTCGCAAGAAAAAAAGGTTATTTAGAATTTATAAAACCAAATGAAATAAAAAAATATTATTTTGAAGTTAGATTTCAAGAAAGGAATAAATAATGTTAGTTAATTTAAATAAAGTATTAAAATATGCAGAAGAACATAATTGTGCAATTGGTTCATTTAATACGCCTACTCTAGAAAATATAATTGCAGTTATTTCTGCAGCTGAAGAAAAAAATGTTCCTGTTATTATTATGCATGCTCAATGTCATGAAGAATATGCTCCTATTGATATAATTGGACCAATTATGATATTAATGGCAAAACAAGCGAAAGTAGATGTATGTGTTCATCTTGATCATTGCGAAGATCTTGAATATTTAAAAAGAGCATTAGATTTAGGTTTTACTTCAGTTATGATTGATGCATCAAGTTTACCTTATAAAGAAAATGTTGATTTAACTAAAAAAGCTGTTGGAATAGCTAGAAGTAAAAACGTTTCTATAGAAGCAGAAATTGGTATTTTAGGAGGTAGAGAAGCTGGTGATAGTAAACCATTATCTAAAGAAGAAATGTATACAGATCCAGCTTTAGCAAAACAGTTTGTTAATGAAACAAAAATAGATGCTTTAGCTTGTTCATTTGGAACTGCTCATGGGATTTATAAACAAAAACCAGAATTAGATTTTTCTCGTATTGAAAAAATATCTCATTTGTGTAAATTACCTTTAGTAATGCATGGTGGTTCTGGAGTTAGTGATGTGGATTATAAAAAAGCAATTAAATTAGGGGTGAGAAAGATTAATTATTATTCTTATATGGCTAGAGAAGGTGTATTTGCTTGCAAAGAAATATGCCAAAAAGATATAACTTTTTTTCATGAAATTGCTTTATTTGCTACTAAAAGAATGAAAAAAGATGTTCTACGTGCAATGAATATTTTTTACGATTTTAGTGATTAATTATTTCTTTTTGTTCTTTATCTCTATAATACATTACTAATTTATTTTTGCTTAAATGATACGCATCAACATTATTTGTAACACTACATTAATGAAGTAATTTATTTGCTTTATTTGTTACTATAGAGTTATCATTTACAAACGCTTTTTTGTAGTTATCAATGAGTAAATAACGCATAATTAATAAAAATTCTAAAGAATAATAAAATATATAATGATTATATGTAAAGAGATGCTTAAAATATTATTTTGAATTAAAAGTGCATCATTATATATTTTGTTATATAAAATTAACTTTAAACGATAAATTGACCATTTAAAAAGGTGGTTTTTATTTGAACCACCTTTATTATTTTTTATAATAATTATTTATCTAATTTTGCACCACATGATTGACAGGTATCAACATTATTTGTGTTTGTACATCCACATTCAGGACATACTTTATTTAATTTGTTTGTTGCAACTGAATTATCATTAGCGATTGAACCTTTAGTAGCTACTAAAGAACAACCAATCCATAATGACCAAATTCCAAATGTTAATAATCCTAAACCGATAATAATTAAAATCGCACCAAAGACGCTAAATAAGACGATAGGAAGGATTTCTGTGTTGTTTGATATTCCTAATACTAACATAAAAATACCGCCTATAATGGCTCCTAAAGCGAGAATTAAAATAAAGATGCTAAGAGTGATAGAAATTGTTTTTCCTTTTGTTGGTTTCATAAATAATCCTTTCTAACTATTGTAATAGTTTATAAATAAAATTATGACAACTATAATAAATATTAAAATAATACCTGCAACAATTGATACTTTAATAGGTGATATTGGTAAACCTTTACCAATTTTTCCTGTTTGCCCATTCATAATTGTACAATAATTTTTATTACGATAAACAAAATTAACATAATAAAGAGGTAAGAGTTGATAATTATATTTTTCATTATCATAATCAGTATCAATATTTAAATATTGAACACCATCATAAGTATATTGACTAAGAATTCCAGATCTAATAGAAGATTTAACAATATCATTAGCTTGATCATAGCATTTATCAAGAGAATCATTATAATGTTCGACATAATAACCTCTTAAGAAATTATTATCAAATAAACAACTCTCTGCTAAATTATAAGGAAGTACACTATTAAATTGATCAGTATCAATTTGAGTGCAAGATTCAACTAAAATATTTTTATAATCATAATCATAAGTGCCACTAATATTAAATGTCTTAACTTCTGTTCGAGTTCTACCTTTACTATCAGTAACAGTCTTTGTTCTAGTTAATACACCATAATAACTAGAAGAAGTATCTCCATCAAATGAGAAAGAAGGAATATAAATACCTTTAATACTTTCTGCTTTAAATGTTTTTTTTAATTTTGAAGGAACAAAGAATTTCTTTTTAATACCTTCTTTAAAAAGCCTACATGCTTCTTCTTTATCAAATTTAAATGGAATGACACAATCGGGTTTTAAACCAGGTATATTATTTATTTCAATAACATATTTACTTCCACAATATGGGCATTCTTGAGTTAAAGCCAAACCATTTACAACAACAGTTGCACCACATGTTTGACATTTTACCATTTTATTTTCTTCTGCCCAGTTATCAGTATCAAAAGATTGTTTTGATAAATTTAAATCATGTTTTTCATTGCTAACAGTGATTGGAAAATTAAATATAGATCCACATGAATTACATTTTAATCCTTTGGATTTTGGATCAAAGAATAGCTCTGATCCACAATTAGCACATTTAGAAGAAGAAGATGTTAATTCTTTTTGTTCAGTATCTAAATCCATTATAATTTTTCTCCACATTCAGGGCAAAATTTAGCATTAGCATCAACTTTAGCACCACATTGTGGACAAAATTTACTAGCTGGGACTTTAGCACCACATTCAGGACAGAATTTAGCACCTGCAGGAATGTCTTTACCACATTCAGGACATTTTTTTGTATTGGCAGGTTTTTCTTTAGGTGTATTTTGTGCAGAAGATAAACCTTGTGCAAATATTTGACCTAAACCAGCACCAGCACCTAAACCAACACCAAGACCAGCCATATTATTTCCATTTGGATTATTAGCAGCATCTTTTAAAGCTGTTGCAGCTTGATATTGAACAAATGTTCCCATTTTATCTTCCATAACTCCAAGTTTTGTTCTTTCATCAAGAGCAGCTTCAACTTCTTGTGGAAGAGAAATATTTTCAATAACTAAAGAACATAATTCTAAACCATAATCATTAAATTCTTTTTGGGTATTATCAACAATAGTGGAAGAAAATTCTTTATAATTTGCAGCTAAATCTAATGCAGAAATTTTACTTTCAGCGACTGAATCAGTAAAACCTTGAATAATTATTGGCTTCATTTGTTCACTGACATCACTTGTTTTATAAACAGCATTGGTACCAAACATTTGTTCCATAAATACTTTTGCATTTTTAACTTTGTAACTATAAACACCAAATGCACGAATTCTTACATTACCAAAATCATTATCTCTCATCATGATTGGATTTGAAGTTCCCCATTTTTGACCAACCATTTGTTTTGTGTTTAAGAAATAAACTTCGGCTTTAATTGGTGAATCAAAACCAGTTGGCAAACTAAGAATTTTAGTTAATAAAGGTATATTTTCTGTTGCTAATTGGTAAGTACCAGGTGCGAAAATATCACAAATTTGACCTTTATGAACAAATAATGCAATTTGAGATGGTCTAACTACTAAAGTAGAACTATTCATTATTTCTTCACGATCTTTGAGTTCATAACGATACACAATGGTATCTTTAGAATCATCTTGCCATTCAATGACTTTTAATAATTGTTTTTTAAAAAATCCCATAAACTTTCCTCCTTGGAACAATTTTATTATAATTTTTTATTATATAAAAAACAATCACTAATTTTAAAATTGAAAGCTAATTAAATTCTTTTTGACTAATTTGAATATTCTTATTTTTATTATGAATATTTTGATAATTATCTTTAGTAATAAATTTAGTATTATCTTTTTCTTTAATATTACTTATTTTTATAGCTTTTTCTTTTATTTCTAAATTAGATAACAAAATAATTAATGGAGCAGATAAACAGCTAATTACTATTAAAATGACAGGTAAAATACTTCTACAAGATAATAAACTTAAAGTTAAAATAATAATTCCAAAAATAATAGAATCTAAAGAACCTAATAAAGCCAATTTTAAAGAATATTTTTTATTATCTTTAGGTGTGACATTAAAGGTAGCTTTTTTACCAAAGATACCTAGAAAAACTGTTTTAATCATCATTGGAGAAAGTGAAGCATAAGTTATAACATTTAAGATAAAATATGGGATTAATAACAATACATTTTTATCTTTATGATAAACAAATAAATCAGGAATTAAAGGGGAGCAAAGAAAAATAATCATGATTATATATATGCCTAATGAATAATGAATAATTGGATAACCTAAAAAACCTAATATTATTGTAAAAACTGCTAAAAAGAAACCTAAAATTGGAACAATTGGTAAAGAATAATGAGATAATTTTAAATCTAATTTTTCAAACCATGACATTTTACAAGAGCCAATTTCTTTATTATATTTTTGCATATATTCAAGATTTCCTTGAGTCCATTTACATTGTCTTTTCTTTAAACTTAAATAATTTATAGGAAATTCTTCATAACAAAGAATATCTGGAGCGTAAATAATATTAAAACCAGCATTTCTAATATCAACTGCAAAAGAAATATCTTCTGCTACTACTAAAGGGAAACCACCTGTTTTTAAATAACAATCTTTACTAATGGTCATACCATGACCAATTAAGGCATTAGATCCATAAAAATTTTTAACAATTTGTATAGATGCACCATTACTTCCAACAGATAAGCCTAATAATCTTTGAAACCAATTATTACCTTTTGTAGCTTTATGTCTTGCTTGAACAGCACCACAATTTTTATCATAAATAAAATATTTTAAAACTTTATTAATATAATCAGCTGGTAAAATTTCATCACTATCTAAAACAACAAAATAATCATAATCAGTTTTACCTTTTAAATAATTATTTAAATTACCTGCCTTAAAACCAGATTTGTTTTTTCTTCTAACAACTTCAATATTATATTCTTTACTAAATAAATTAATTTCATTTAAAAAATCTTCTTTATCACTGTCATCTAGAATGATAACTTGAAAATTATCATAATTTTGTTTCATTGATTCTGTTAAAGCATTTTTATTAAAATCATTTCTAGTACAATATAATAATAAAAACTTAGGTTTATAATCTTTTTTAATTTTAATTTTAGAAATATCATCATATTTTTTTAATAATTTCTTTCCATAAAAAGCATGAGTACAAGAAAAAACTAAATCTTTTATGCTCCCAAACCATAAAATACCAAGGATTATGGAATTTAAAATTAATATAATACTAATAAATATTGATTTTATTAAATGTGAAGTATCTAAATTGTTTAAAATAAAATATAAACTTGTTATTAATAAGCCTAAACATAAAATCCAAATAAATATAATAATTACATATAAAGTAGGTTTCTTTTTCATATTTAATTCTCCTATCAACAAAGAAAAAAACTTTGTCACAAATAAAACAAAATAAAAAGCAAATTTGTCCACAAAAAGATACAAAAATATTTTTTAATGTGTTTATATATTTAAAGGAAATGAAATTATGTTAGTTAATTTAGAAAAAGATTCAGTTATAAAAAGCTTAATAAAATTAGGCTTACCAAGCATGATTGCTCAAGTGGTAAATATGCTTTATAATTTGATTGATAGAATATTTGTTTCTAATATTGGTACTCAAGCATTATCTGCACTTGGTGTATGTTTTCCTATTACTTTAATTTTATCTTCATTCAGTGCTCTTTTTGGTATGGGTGGTGCCCCATTAAGCTCAATAAAATTAGGTGAAAAAAATAATAAAGATGCTAATATAATCTTTAATCAAGTTATTTTCTTTTTAGGAATTATTGGTTTTATTTTAACTATTGTTACTTTTGTTTTTTCTAAAGATATTCTTTTATTATTTGGTTGCCCTGATGATAGTCTAGATTATGCTATTAGTTATTTAAAAATATATAGTTTAGGAACGATTTTTACTTTATTTACTTTAGGCTTAAATCCATTTATTAACGCTCAAGGTTATGCATTAATATCAATGAGTACAACTTTAATTGGTGCAATATGTAATTTATGTTTAGATCCAATATTTATTTATGGATTATCTTTAGGAGTAAAAGGTGCAAGTATAGCAACAATTATTTCTCAGTTTATTTCTTTTATTTTTGTAATTACATTCTTTTTAAGAAAAAAATCTATTTATAAATATAATTTTAAAGAAATGATACCAAATAAAATTGTTTTATCAGTAATCTTACTAGGTTTATCACCATTTATAATGCAAGTAACTGAAAGCGCAATTCAAATAGTTTTTAGTGTTTGCTTAAAAAAAGTAACAAATAGTAATAGTGATTATA
>URVS01000064.1 GCA_900551385.1 uncultured Mollicutes bacterium
TTTCTTGGATAGGAGTTAATTCAATATAACCTAATTGATTTAGACTTGATACTAATTTTGTATCAAGAGAAAAACCATTAAATTTCATTATTTAACATCCTTTCTAACTTCAATTCCTAAATCAATTAATTGTTGTTCATCAACTGGACATGGTGCATTTGACATTGGGCAAACTGCATTTAAATTTTTAGGGAACGCAATAACATCTCTAATATTATCTGTACCACTAATAATCATTGTTAATCTATCTAAACCAAAAGCTGCTCCACCATGTGGAGGTGTTCCATATTGGAATGCATCAACAAAGAAACCAAATTTTCTTTTAATATCTTCATTAGTAAATCCTAAAATATTAAAGATTTTCTTTTGCATTTCTTGATCATATATACGTAAAGAACCACCACCAGCTTCATAACCATTAATAACAATATCATAAGCTGCTGATAAAACTTTTTCAGGAGCAGTATCAAGTAATGGATAATCTTCTTCTCTAGGTCTAGTAAATGGATGATGTTCAGAAGTATAAGTGCCATCATCTAATTTATCAAATAATGGGAAATCAACTACCCATAAGAAATCAAATGTATTTGGTTTAATTAAATTTAAAGATTTAGCATAATGAGTTCTTAAAGCCCCTAAAGCAAAACATACTTTATTGAATTCACCGGCAGCAATAATAACAATATCATCATTTTCTAATGATAAATGATTAATTAAATTTTGTTTCATTTCATCATTTAAAAATTTAGTAAATGAACCTTCTATTTCATTATTTAAATATTTTAAAACTGTAACTTGTTTTATACCATATTTTTTAGAAATATCATTTAATGAATCCATTACTTTTCTTGAAGTTACACTTGCTACATTTTTAACTACAATACATCTAATATCTTGAGCTTCTTTAAAAGCAGTAAAATCTATGTCTTTTAAATCTTCTTTGATATCATGCAAACACATATCAAATCTAGTATCTGGCTTATCTGAGCCATATTTACCCATAGCTATTTTCCAAGGAATTCTTCTAAATGGCGTTTCAATTTCAAGATTTTTTACATCTTTAAAAACTTTTTTTATTGCGTTTTCAAGTAAAGTTAAAATTTCATCTTGATTCATGAATGACATTTCAATATCAACTTGAGTAAAATCAGGTTGACGATCTGCTCTTAAATCTTCATCACGGAAACATCTAGCAATTTGATAATATCTTTCCATACCACCAATCATTAATAATTGTTTAAATAATTGAGGTGATTGAGGTAAAGCAAAGAATGATCCTTTTCTAGTTCTTGAAGGAACTAAATAATCTCTAGCGCCTTCAGGAGTTGATAAAGTTAAAATAGGAGTTTCTATTTCAGTAAAATCATAAGAATCAAAATATTCTCTTAATGAACGAGTGATTTTTGCTCTTGTCATTAAATAATTTTGCATTACAGGTCTACGCAAATCTAAATAACGATATTTTAATCTTGTATCTTCAAGAGCATCTGTATCATCAGCAATAATAAATGGAGTTAAATTTGCTGTATTTACAATATTAATTTTATTAGCAACAACTTCAATTTCACCAGTTTCTAATTTAGGATTTTTATTGTTTCTTAATTGAACAATACCACTTACTTGAATAATATATTCATTCTTAATATTCTTTAAGCAATCAAAATTAGCTTCTTCAGCAATAATTTGGGTATAACCAAAATGATCTCTTAAATCAATAAATACTAAGCTTCCTAAATTTCTTTTTTTACCAACCCAACCAATTAATGTGACTTCTTTATTAACATCACTTGCTCTTAACTCACCACATGTATGGGTTCTACTTTCCATTTTTAGCATTCTTCTTCCTCCTCAAATACTATTTTATTTGTTAAATAATCAATTAAATCATGATAATCAACTTCTTCTTGAACAGTTGTTTTTAAATTCTTTACTGGATAAACATAAGATTTCATTTCATTTTCACCAATAATTAAAGCAAATTTAGCGTTCTTTCTATTAGCGATTTTAAATTGTTGACCTAATGATTTATTTTCTAAACACATATCAACTTTAAAACAATTATTTCTTAATTCTTGCATTAAGATAAATGATGTTTGTAAAGTTTCTTCTCCCATATGAATAATATAAACATCTAATGAAGTCTTTTCTAAGCTTTCAGGCATTAATTCTTTTAATAAAGTATTAACTCTTTCTATTCCAATAGCAAAACCTACACTAGATAAAGCTGGACCACCAATTTCACTAACTAAATTATCATAATGTCCACCTGCGCCGATTGCACCAATAGAAGTACCATCTTTTAAATAATAATGATATTCAAAGACAACATGAGAATAATAATCTAATCCTCTAACTAAAGTATCATCAATTTCATAAGGAATTTGTTGTTCATCAAGTAAAGATAAAACTTTAGTAAAATATTCTTTAGAATTTTCATTTAAATAATCTTTCATTTTAGGAGCATCTTTAATTATTTCTTGATCTTCAGGATCTTTACAATCAAGAATTCTTAAAACATTAGTTTCATATCTTCTTTTACAATCATCACACATATTTTGAATTTTATCTTTAAAAAATTCTCTTAACGCTACTTGATAATTTTTTCTTGATTCTTCATCACCTAAAGTATTTATTTTTAAAACAATATTTTCAAAACCTAATGTTTGTAAAGCATTAAAACCTAAAGATATTGTTTCAACATCAGATAAATAAGAATTAACACCTACACATTCAACACCAAATTGATTAAATTGTCTATAACGACCTTTTGAAGGTCTTTCATATCTAAATGTAGGTCCATAATAATAATATTTAAGTGGTAAATCTTTAGTTGCATATAATTTATTATTAACTATTGCTCTAATAACACCAGCTGTTACTTCAGGTCTTAAAGTAATATTTCTTCCACCTTTATCAATAAAAGTAAACATTTCTTTAGTAACTATGTCACTAGATTCACCAGAAGTACGGGCAAATAATTCTGTTTGTTCATATAAAGGTGTATGAATAGGATTATATCCATAAAATTTCACAATATCTTTTAATGTTTCAACGATATTTTCAATGTTTAACGCCTCTTCATCAAAAGCATCATATGTTCCTCTTTGATTTTGATATACCATAAAATCCTCCTTCAATAAAAAAGGTACCCTTAAAGGACGTTATTAACGTGGTACCACCTTTATTCATTTTTTTTAAAATGCACTTAATAACTTTAACGCTAGTCAACGAATAACTTACTTTATTCAGTTATTGTTCTCCATAGTGTCTAATTAAATGTATTTTTAGTCTTGCACCAACCGACTTTTCTCTAAACAAATAAGAATTTAATGTTTCTATTTCTTCGAACAAAATTATTATAATTAAAAAATTTATTTTTCACAATAAAATAATTTTAACTTATTTCTTTTTCTTCTCTTTTTTTGTAGTTTTAGGTTTAATTTCAACAAAATTTTTATCAAAAACCTTTTTAAATATCGGATCTTCATTACAAACAAAATCCATTATTTCATTATTTAAAGGATTTTTTAATGATAATTTTCTAGCATGTAAGCCTAATCTACCAATATTTTTCATCACCTACAATAGGGTGGCCTTTTTCTTTAAAATGAACTCTTATTTGATTTTTTCTTCCTGTTTCAATATGAACATCTACTAAAGAATATTTTTCATTTTTTTGGATAACTTTATATTTAGTAACAGCTTTTTGTCCATCACCTTTTTTACTAGCTGAATACATTAAATTAGTTGAAGATTCTCTAAGCCATGAAACAATTGTTCCTTCATCTTTATCTAAATTACCTTCAATTAAAGCAATATATTCTCTATCAACCACTAAATCATTCCAATTATCTTGTAATATATTACGAAGTTTTTCATTTTTAGTAAATAATAAAACTCCACTTGTTTCTTTATCGATTCTATGAGTAACAAATATTCGATTATGAACATCTTTACTTCTTACATAATCCATACATAATCTATATGCAGTAATTGTTTTTTCTTTATCAGAAGCAACAGATAATAATCCAGCAGGTTTATTAATTACTAAATAATTATCATCTTCATATAAAATTTTTAATTTAGAAGATTTTTGTTTAGTTGAAGTTACTGATACTGGCGAAATTTGAATTATATCACCACTTACTACTTCAAAATCAAATTGAGAAACAGGCGCTCCATCAACTAAAACTAATTTTCTTGATAATAATGTTTTAATATTATTTCTTGATTTATTAGGAAATGTTTCTATTAAAAAATCAATTAATCTTTGATTAGATTTAACTTCATATTTTTTTAATTCTTTTTGATCAACAATTCTTTTACTTGGTCTATTTTTTCTCATTTTGTTACTCTCTTTACTTCATATACTCCATCAACATTAACAATACTATTAAATAAATCTTGTAATTTATTTACGCTTGATATTAAAACAGTTGCATTAATAGATGCAGTAGAACTTTCTTTATGGGTTTTAGCAGATATTTTTTGACATGGAACACTTATTTGAGAAAGTAAATTCATTATATCAATTAATAAATTAAATCTATCATTAGCGTTAATTAATATATTAACTGGAAATTTAGATTCTTCCATATTTGGATTCCACATAACTTGAATTAACCTTGTTTCATCTTTGATATTTGGGCAATCAATTCTATGAACTTTAATACCTTGCCCACGTGAAACATAACCAATTATCTTATCTCCTGGTAATGGTGAACAACATGGAGATAAACTAACTTTAACATTGCTAGTTCCACTAACTAAAATCGCTTGTTTAGAAGAAACATGATTTTTTAATGTATTTTTTTCAATATATCTATTTAATGCCTCTTCATCAGATAATTTTTTTAAGCCTAAATAATCAATAATAGCAGATGGTAAAGGAGATCTATTAGAAATATTTACATATAAATCTTCTAAAGTATTACTAGTATATCTACTTAAAACTTTTTCATCAGATAATAGTTTAATCATTTGTTTTTCGTTATAACCATAATCTTTTAATTCTTCAAGCATCATTTCTTTACCACGTTCAATATTTTCTTGACGATTAATTTCTTCATTTTTCTTAGCCAAAAATTTTCTAATATGATTTTTAGCTAATGATGTTTGAACAATATTTAACCAACCTTCATTTGGTCCAGTTGATACTTTTGAGGTTTTAATTTCACAAACATCACCAGTTTTTAATTTAGTAGATAATGGCATTAAAACTCCATTAATAAGCGCACCAACGGCTGAATCAAGCAAAATCTAAAGGTGTTGCACCTGTTGGTAAATCAATAACTTTACCTAAAGGAGTAAAAACATAAACATTTGCATCAAAAATATCTTTTTGTAAAGCAGTCATGTAATCATAAGCATCTTTATTGTTTGATTCAATAGTTTTAAAATCACTTAACCAATGTAATTTTTCTTCAATTTCTTTTTGTTCTTTTTTAGGATCATATTTCTCATTTTCTTTATATCTCCAATGAGCAGCGATACCACTTTCAGCAATTTCATCCATTTCTTTAGTTCTAATTTGGATTTCGTATATATTACCATCATTAGCTACAATAGTTGTATGTAATGATTGATACATATTTGGTTTAGGCATTGCTATATAATCTTTAAAACGACCTGGAATTGGTTTATAAATACTATGAATATAACCTAAAACTTCATAACAATTAACTTCTGTTTCAGTTATAATTCTAATTGCCATAATATCGTATATTTCTTCAAATTTACGACCTTTAAAAAATATTTTTTTATAAATAGAATAAATACTTTTAATTCTTGCTGAAATTTCAAATTTAATATGTTTATCAATTAACATGTCAGCAATTTTCTTTTGCATAGTAATAATATTCTTTTTTACAGCTGCACTTATAGTATGCTTCTTTTCCATCCTCTTCTTTTGTGCAATCCGCATCTTTTTTCTCTACAAAAGTAAACTTATGTTGATCCAACTCATCCTTTGCATTTTTTAGATTGTTAACAGCAGCCTTAATCGTATTAGTATCTGTATTTGCTGAATTTATATTTTCTACTGTTTGTTTCGCTTCTAAGAAACTTTCCCATTGTTTTGGTGCATATTTATAATGACCATTTTCATCTTTTTCTGAGATAGTGCTTATTTGATTTTTTATTTCTACTAAATCGTTTTCAGCATTTTTATGATCATTTTCTCCCTGTGAAAATGAATACTTTAATTTCAAAGTTTTTTGTTTGTCATCCAGTGTTCCTGTAATACTTTTACTTACTCCACCAATTTTTAAATCTACATCTGCTGATTTAAAAATCTTTTTCGCCTCATCTTTTATTTTTAATGTAATCTCAGCAGTATAATCTTTATAAGCTTGAACTGTCTCATTTGTTACATCCTCTGAATCACTGTTTTTCCATACTGTTTTGATATCCATTATCTTTGAAAAATCAGTACCTTCAATATCTTCAAATTTTGCTTTTGGAAAGTTCTTTCCTACCTCTGGTTCTGCCAAATTTAAAGTTGGCTTTTCCACTATTCCGATCAGATTATCCTTTGCAGTTAAGAGATTTGTCTTTACAGTTGTAATATCAGGAATATCCTGCTCAGAAAGATTTTCTTTCTTCAAAATAGCTTGTGCGTTTTGATATGCCTTACTAAAGGTGTTCCACGAATCTTTTTCATAATTGTGTGCGTTATACAATATACTTGTATAATTCTCATCATTTAAAAGATTTTGTAATTCCTCAAGTGCTTTCTGTAATTTTGTCTTTTTCACTTCAACTGCTATTTCCGCTGCATTAATAAATTTATCTGTTTCACTTCCAGCAGAATGTTTTACTTCCAGACAAATCCATCTCACACCTTCTTGTTCCGTTTTAAAATCAAATACTTGATCCTCTTTACTGTCGGCCCATCTTACTGTTTCTTCTGAAGCTTTTGTCCAGTTTTCCACTTCCGAATATGTTGATTTCTCTTCTTTAGAAACATAGATATTGACACCAGTAATTCTTCCATTGCTTACACCATCATTATTTCCATCTTTCTCTTCTTGACGCGAAGTATAAACAAGTCTTGCCACGTTTTCTTCTTTTGGCAAAAGAATATAAATCTTGTTATTTTTTATTAATTCACTTGGGATGGTTGTTGTCTCAGGTCGAGTAATTTTAGTTATCTCTTTACCTTCAAACTTTTCACCCTTTTCCAAAGTTCCTTGATTATTCCCCCATGTTGAATGATATACAGTTTCTTCTTTTCCATCTACGAGATTTTTAATTCCGTTACCCTGCTGTGACGAACACTCGGCATTTGCTGTAACTTCAACTGCTTCTGTGTTTTCCTCATCAAATACACTTAACTCTTTGCCAGAAATAAACGTATTACTCGGGTTCCCATTTGTATTTAAAACTTCTATCTTTATTTCCGTAACATTTTCAAAAGCTGTTTCAAAATCAATCTCTGCTCTATCTTGAGTAAATTTCAATATATACGGTTCGTTTCCTGCTTGTTTAAATTCTTCTTCATTTTTCTGCTTTATATATAGATTACATTTTGAAATTGTACCATTTGATGTTTCACCATTTGAAACATAAATCAGCTTTTTTACAGTAGATGCTTGAGCTAATTTCAGGATAATGTTATTATATTTGTTCATCTCTGTATATGCTTCTTGTTTCTCAGGCTGCATTTCGCCTTCCAACGCAGAATGCCAATAGGTACTTTTGTCTCCATCCACAATTTCATCCGGTGTGTTTGTACCATTGCCACAATCAGCAAATGCTTCCAATCCTTTTACCTGAACATAAGAATCTTGTTCTTCTTCTGTCGTTGGCTCTTCATACACCGCTGCTCCATAATCAGCCGCCTGTGTAACCGGCATCGGCAGCAGGGAAACTCCCATTGCCATACATAAGAGATATGCAACTATTTTTTTCTTCATATTCTTTTT
>URVS01000065.1 GCA_900551385.1 uncultured Mollicutes bacterium
AACATTCTTGTTTATCTTTAAATAATTGATTTGGATTGCAATAGTTTTTATACAGATTATTTTTATTTCGAAAAGTTTCACAAATTATTTCTTCACGATTTTGGTCAATAATATTTTGTATTTCATCTTGATTGTGTCCATCAAATTTAATTTTCTTAAATTTATTTTTCAAAATTGTATTGGCCTTCATTTTTTCATTAACAATATTTATTTGATCTTCTGTAGGATTCTTTTCTTTTAATTTATTTTCTAAAAATTTTCTAATTTTTATATCTTCATCTAAGAAAGTAGCAAAATCTTTATTATTCGCATACCATCTTGAATTCCAGTCACGGCTAATACCGATTCTTAATCCAACAGGATTTACTTTTTGACCCATCTTTTGCTTCTCCTTTCTTATCTTTCTTTAATCACACAAGTAATGTGTGATGTTCTTTTTAAAATAGATGATGCAGAACCTTTTGCTCTTGGAAGATATCTTTTAAGTCTTGGTCCATCGCAAGCATATATTTCAGCAATATATAATTTTGATTCATCCATTTTGTTATTATTTACTGCATTTGCTGCAGCAGATTTAATTAATTTTGTAACTTCAGTAACACCTGAGCGATTCATGTTAGCGAGAATTCCTAATGCAACAGCAAGATTCTTTCCTCTAACAGTATCAATAACTAAGCGCACTTTTCTAGGAGTAATTCTAACTCCAGTAACTTTTGCTTTTGCTTCCATTAGTTATCTCTCCTTATTTACCAGCTGCTGCTGCTTTATCTTCAGCAGTATGACCAGTATGTCCTTTAAATGTTCTAGTTGGAGCAAATTCACCTAATTTATGTCCAACCATATCTTGTGTAACATAAACTGTTATGAATTCGTGTCCGTTATAAACAGCAAAGGAATGTTCAACAAATGATGGGAAGATAGTAGATCTTCTTGACCATGTTTTAATTAATTCATGTTTTCCAGCTGCATTCAAAGCATCAACTTTCTTTTGTAAATGTTTATCAATGAATGGGCCTTTTTTAATACTACGTGCCATTATCTATTTTCTCCTTTCCTATTTACCATTACGTCTTCTGACGATTAATTTATTACTTGCTTTTTTAGTATCTCTAGTCTTGACACCAAGAGCACGTTTACCCCAAGGTGTTCTAGGAGCATCACGTCCAACAGGACATTTACCTTCACCACCACCATGTGGGTGATCATTAGGGTTCATAACAGAACCACGAACTGTAGGACGAACGCCTAACCATCTTGATTTACCAGCTTTACCAAAGTTAACTAAGTTCCAATCTTCATTACCAACTGCACCAATAGTTGCACGGCATGTACTAAGAACTTTTCTAACTTCGCCAGAAGCCAAACGTAAAATTGTATATTTGCCTTCTCTACCAAGAACTTGAGCAGAAGTTCCAGCAGCACGGCACATTTGTCCACCTTTACCAGGTGCAAGTTCAACATTGTGAACTAATGTACCTTCAGGGATATTTGCAAGTTGCATTGCATTACCTGTTTTAATATCACAAGCATCTCCTGAAACAATCTTATCACCAACTTTTAATCCTTGTGGAGCGATAATGTATCTTTTTTCTCCATCAAGATAATTGATTAAGCAGATATTTGCATTTCTGTTTGGATCGTATTCAACAGTTGCTACAGTACCTAAGATATCATCTTTATTTCTCTTGAAATCAATGATTCTGTACTTTCTTTTATGTCCACCTCCGATATGGCGTGTTGTGATGCAACCATTATTGTTACGACCACCTGTTTTCTTAATAGAAACTAACAAGCTTTTTTCAGGAGTGGAAGTTGTAATTTCACTAAATGTGGAATTCGTCATATGACGACGACTTGGAGTCGTTGGTTTATAACCTCTTATTGACATATTTTTTCTCCTATATTTATCTTATATAATATAAACTCAATTATTTAGCAGCATCTTGTGCCATTAAATTTAAGTTTTCTTCTGGAGATAAAGTAACGATTGCTTTCTTATAGCCTGAAACTTTACCTTCATAACGTCCAACTCTTTTAGCTTTTGCACGGACGTTAACAATATTTACATCAACAACTTTTACATTGAAGATTGATTCAAAAGCAATTTTAACTTCTGTTTTATTTGCTTTTGGTGAAACTTTAACAGTAACTTTGTTTTCTTCTTGTTGAAGTTTCATTGTTTTTTCAGTAACAACTGGAGCAATAATAACATCTAATGCTTTGAGTGTTGGAGCAGCAAATTTTCTTTCTGCAACTACTTCAACTTCTTTTTCTTTTGCCATCATTTAAGTCCTCCTTCTACTGCTTTAGCAGCATCTACTGTCATAACTAATTTTGTAGCATTAATTAAATCATAGACACTAACATTATTTGCAAGAACAACTTTAACGAATGGAACGTTTCTTGCTGCTCTAGTAAATTCTTCGTTTTCTTCTGCTAAAACAACTAATGCTTTAGAATCAACTTTTAAAGCTTCTAATGTTTTAACAACTTCTTTTGTTTTTGTAGAAGTTAAATTATCTACTAAAACAATATTCTTTTCATTTGCTTTAATTGATAAAGCAGATTTTAATGCAAGAGCATGTGGTTTCTTGTTCATTTTTAATTTGAAGTTTTGGTTTCCAATTGGTCCGAAGACTGTTCCACCACCAACCCAAATTGGTGAACGGCTTGATCCTGCTCTAGCTCTACCAGTACCTTTTTGTCTCCATGGTTTTTTACCACCACCACGAACTTCAGCTCTGGTTTTTGTTTTTGCAGTCGCTTGTCTTTTGTTTGCTTGATAAACTTGGACTGCATCGAACATGACTTGTGTATTTGGTTCAATTCCGAATACATCGCCATTTAAATTAACTTTCTTTTCTAATTCTTCACCATTTTGGTTAAGAACTACCATGCTAATTCTTTTTGCCATATTTAATTCTCCTTTCCAAGTTATTCAGCTTTTGGTGCGCTGTAATTGACTAATTCTTTAATATTTGGTTTTACTAATGAAGCTTTTGCAGCACTCTTTAATACAACGATTGATTTCTTTGGTCCAGGAACTGCGCCTTTAACTAAGATTGCATTGTGTTCAGCATCAACTGAAACAATTGTTAAATTTTGAATTGTAACTCTTTCATTACCTTCATGACCAGCTGATTTCTTTCCTGGGTGAACTCTGTTGTTTGTTCTACCATTTGTAGCAAATGATCCAGAACCTCTGTGGTATCCAGAACCATGTCCTTTAGGACCGATTGTGTAACCATATCTTTGAATTGCACCTAAGAATCCACGACCTTTGCTTGTACCAACTACATCAATAACATCGTTTGCAGCAAAGATATCACATTTGATTTCATCGCCAACATTATATTGAGTATCTGTTGCAATTTCTTTTAAGACATATTTAGGTGAGCAATTAGCTTTTTTAAATTGTCCTAATTCTGGTTTTGTACAACGAACTTCTTTTTTGTCTTCATAACCAACTTGAATTGCGTTGTAACCATCTTTTTCCATTGTTTTTACTTGTGTAACAACATTAGGTAAGACTTCAATGACGGTAACAGGATACATTGTTCCATCTTGAGCGAAAACTTGAGTCATACCCATTTTTCTTCCTACGATTGATTTCATAGTATTCTGCTCCTTTCTTATAATTTGATTTCGATATCAACACCACTTGGTAAATCTAAGTGAGTTAATGTATCGATTGTTTGTTTGTTTGGATTAACGATATCGATTAATCTCTTGTGAGTTCTAATCTCGAATTGTTCACGAGCATCTTTATATTTGTGAACTGCTCTTAAAATTGTATAGACTTGTTTCTCTGTTGGTAGAGGGATTGGTCCAACAACTGTTGCTCCAGAATTCTTAACAGCAGCAATGATTTTCTCAACTGAAACATCAAGAATACGATAATCATAAGCTTTTAAGCGAATTCTGATTTTTTTACTTGCCATTTTAATTTCCTCCTTGTCTAAATCTGGCTAGACATTCCACTCGATGTAAGTGACCTAAACTTCCTGTTGACAACGGACATCCGTGTTTAGCAATCTTACACGTCAACGTGGTGACTATAATAGGCGTCAACCTTTTAAAGGTTACTATATAGGAAAGTAGTTGTCAACAATTTATTTGCATTTTTTTCATTTTATTTTTGTTTATATTGATATTAACGCGCGTACACGCGTATTATTGACAACACTTCTCCGTGTTTCTTTTTATTTAGGTTTTATCTTTAAAATTTAGTATAAATAATAAAATATTGTCAAAAACATTCTTATAGATTATCATAATTATACTTGAGGATTTTAAAATGAAAGCAAAAAATAAATTACTTACCTTTTTAATTTTAAGTGCTGCAATATTCACATCTTGTCAAAAAGATCCAATTAAATATTCTTATTCTTTAGATACATCTATTTTTTCTGATTATGTTGAAAATAAATATTGTAGAACAAATATAAGTGCATTAAATGATGAAAACTACCCTATTCTTGCTCAAATAAAACCTGTTTCAGCTTATAGTGATTTAGAGCAAAAAGAAGGTGTTAATGTTGAGCCATTTAATACAAACATTATTTATACTAGATATGCTAAAGAAAAATTAACTTCAACTAAAGTCATTAATTCTATTGAAAACATTTTAGGAGAATATACTGCTACAACACATTATTTATTTGATAGACATTATTATTATTTTGATGAAGATAATAATCTTATACCAAACTTAAAAGTTATTAATGATAGTTATGGAACAAATCAATGGATTAACATTGATACGCGTTTATATCAAATACTAAAAGAATCAATCGAATTATCTAAATTTAGTGATGGTAAATTCAATATTTTTGTAGGTGAGCTTTCTGATTTATGGGATAGCTATATTTCTTATAATAGCGTTAAGTATGGTGATAAAGAAGATAGTTATAAATATAATGAAGACCCAACAAGTGAAGAAGTAAATAAATGCCTAAGTGAAACACCACAAGTTGAAGATTTAGATACTATTTTAGAATTCAAAGAAAATTTAAATAATGATAAATATCCATATCAAGTAAAGTTCAATAAATATAAAAATGCTGATAAAGTTTCTATTACTCTTGGCGGTATTGGAAAAGGATATTTAACTGAAAATTTATATCAAAGATATAAAGATAACGATTTAACTTATGGAATGGTTAATGCCGGAACTTCATCGATGGTCTTTTTTGGAGATAGAGTTTTTTCTGATAATTGGTCAATTGCTTTATCAAATCCTTATGGAGTTTATTATCAATATTTAGGAAAAGTAAAACTTGATAATAAAAAATATGCTGTTTCAACTTCAGGAGCGCAAGTTAATTTTTATTATAAACAAATAGGAAACGATATTGTTTTAAGAAATCATATTATTGATCCTACTACAGGTTATCCTAATGATTACTATAACCAAATATTATTAATTTCTAATACAATTTCTTCTACTAAAATGGATGCTTTATCAACCATTTTATCTAATTGTTCATTTAATGAAATAAAAAAATATGTAACTAATATAAGAAACGATAATAATTTCGGTGATTTAGAATTTGTTTTCTTTAAAAAAGATAACCCAACTAAAGAAGAAAAAGTCGATGTTTACCTTTCAAAAGGTATTCAAAAAAATAAATTATTTACAAAAAGTAATCCAACTGATTGCAAAGTTATTTATCATAATTTAGACTATTAATTATGAGAATAGAAAGTAAAAAAACGTTCGCTTTAGATTGGAATAAAGTTGATTTAATTGTTATTATTTCAACTGTTTTAATATCTTTATTTTTTACACTTTTTATTTATTTATTTCCTAGTAATAATGATAACGCTAAAGTAGAAGTTTATTATGATAACAAAGTCATTTATAGAACCGATTTAACGCCTTCTAAAGACGATTTAGACCCTAGATATATTATTTTATTTAAAGAAGAAATATCAACTAAATATGATGAAATATACCCTACTTCAAGCGAAAGAAAATTTGCAAACAATTCATTATTATTAGATGATTTGATAATTGAAATAAACAACAAAAAAGTAAGTATTGTCAAAGAAACTTCACCTAATCATATTTGTTCAAATCAAGGAGCAATTTCTAATCCAAATAATCCACCTTTAGTTTGCATGCCAAATTATGTAAGAATAAAAATTGTTAATTCATCAACTTCTCCTGATGATGATATAATCGTATAGGTACTAATTATGAGAAACAATAAAATAAAAAAATTAACTACCTTAGCAATGTTTCTTGCTTTAGCAACATTATTAAATTATGTAGAATCTTTAGTCCCATTATTTGTATCATTTCCAGGTGTAAAACTAGGTTTAGCTAATACAGTAAATTTAATAGTTTTATATTATTATGGAAGAAAAGAATATTTTTCTATTGGCATACTACGAGTGTTATTAGTTGGAGTTATGTTTAATGGTTTATTTTCAAATTCATTTTTATTATCATTATCTGGCTTTTTATTATCATCATTAATGGTAATAGTATTTAGTTTTATTAAAAAAATATCAATATATGCCCTTAGTACAGTATCTGCTATATTCCACTGTTTAGGACAAATAATATGTGCAATGATAATCATAGAAAAAGGTATGATATTATATTTACCAATAATCTTATTATCAAGCATAATTTCAAGTGTTTTTATCGCTATAATTTCATCATTAGTCATTAAAAAACTAAATAGAATTTAAAATTAAATTATATAATTTAATATATTTTTATCGATTTTGTTTACAAAATAATTAATTAAGCTATAATATAATTGATTTTATTCAAGGAGGATATATTTATTTATGAATAAAAAATTAAAAGTATTACCTATCTTAGCAATGGGATTAATGCTTGTAGCATGTAATGGTGGAACATCATCTTCATTAAAACCTACATCAAAAAATGACGACGTTAATTTCACTCTTAAAGTAGGATCTTATGTTGCTTTAGGTTCAAATGCAAACCAAATCGAAGTTAGTACAGCTGCTGTCATTTTAAAAGAAGATAAGATTGTCGATGCATATTTTGATGTATTACAAGCACCTTTCAAAATTGAATCAACATCAGATAAAAAGACAGAAAAAGTAACTTACACAGTTTCTTTAGACACAACTACTAACCAAACAAAAGATGCTGGTGACAAAGTAATTGAAACAAAACAAGAATTAAAAACAAGATATGGAATGGCTTCAACTGCAGCAGAAGGCGAATGGAACGTTCAAGCTGCTAACTTTGCTAAATACACAGTTGGTAAAACAATTGATGAAGTAACTTCAAAAAATTATAAAAGTCATTACAATAAAGATGGAACAGAAGTTGTTGCTGGTTGTTCAATTAGCCAAAAGAACTTCACAACAGCTTTAAAAGTTATTACAGATACAAAAACATTCAAAGCTCCTGCTGGAAAAGTAAGTGCTGGTTTAGGTTATAAAGTTTCTGCATTATCAGATAACGTTTTAACAGTTACATTAGCAGGTTCTGCAACAGATAAAGATGGAAAAATTTATGAAACATCAATCAATGCATATCAAATTCCTGTTACAGTAGATGGATCAAGTGTTACAAGTCCAAAAATTGCAATTGATACTTCAAAGAAACAAGCAACAGTTGCTAATTTCAAAGATCATACAGTTGCTTCTGGCGAAAACACATATTATACATCTGTTCTTTCAAAACGTGAATTAAAAGAATTATATGCAATGAAAGAAAATAATGAAGATGCACAAAAGATGGAATGGTACAATCAAGCAAATAACTTTGCAAAATATGCAAAAGGTAAAATTGCAAGTGAAATCGCTGGCAAATCATATAAATCAAATCACAATAAAAATGGTACAGTTGAAGTTCCAGGTTGTACAATTACTATGGAAGGCTTTGCTGTAGCAATTGGTAAATCAGCTACAAATAAATCTG
>URVS01000066.1 GCA_900551385.1 uncultured Mollicutes bacterium
TGTTTTGTACATAGTTACTATTCCATTCTCGTGAAATGTATGCGTTTATTGATCCTATATAACTATTGCTAACATGAAGATTGTTTTTATTATACATTATTTTTATATCTCCATAAAATGGAATTGATTCAAAATACGTTATTCCATTTATATTTCGGCAAGCATTAATGTTGGTACACATAATTAATGGTTGTGATTTTTTATTAAAAAAAGCTTTAGAGATGTTATTAAATAGTGTTTGGCTAAGTTTTGTACGACCTACCATGGCAGATACGACAGGATCATCGCTCGCTGATTTCCAATTTGAATTTTTATAAGATGCACAGCCAGTAATAACAATTATTGATGGTTGTGATAATTTAAATAGTTCACTACTATTCTCATTATTATAAGTACTACCATGATGAGATGCCTTAAATAAACTAATGTTAGATAAGATAGTTGTATTATTGTAATACTTTAATAAACCATCTTCTCCATTTCCACCTAAATCACCTAAACTTAAAAATTTAAAATTGTCATTAATTATTTCAAAGCACACGGATATATTATTAGCATCTTGTGAATCATAAACATTTTCTTGTGTGTCTTGGGTTTGAGTACTATCTTGTTCTAAATCGTTTCTATTAAATGAAGAATGGAATATATAATCATAATGCCAATTATATAATATTCTTAATTCTCCGGAATTGAAGTGAAAAGAGTAGTAATATCTAGACTCATCATTATTTGTCTTAGCTTCTTTTATTGCTCCAATTTTACTTGAAAATATTTTTTCATTTTTATAAGAATTGTTTTTTATTGTGTTAATATTATTATCATAATTCTCATTTAAAATATATTGTACATTATTATTTGATACTTTTTCTAGCTTATTAATAATTTTTTGTGGCATTGCAATATTTTTATTTTCTTCAGTTATAGCAATGTTACTAGACTTAATATTTTCATTTTCGAATAAAGCTGAAGCTGGACAATAGCTAGTACCTTGTTTGATTAATTTTTCTCTTTTTTTAATATACGCTTGATAATAATCGGATCTTACTAGTCTTTGTGATTTATCTATTCTTGAATCACTAAAGTTTTTAACTAACCCGCTATCAAAATCTATAATATAATTAATTTTATTTAATTTTACATTTTTACCATTAAGTGATGTAATAGTTTGATGATTTAAAAAAGCGTCAAAAATGCCTCCATTTACTATTAGAGCAGCTAAGTGATCATAGTCTGCATGGGTAACTATTAAATAATCTAAAATGCCATCTGAACTAATAGTATCTGCTATTTTTCTTAACAAATTTTCTTCGCATTCGTTTTTTACATATTCATCATTATATTCAATATTATCATTTACAGAACCATAGGAAGTTATTGATTGATAACCACCATCAACCAAAAGTTCTACTATACCTGATTTTACCATATAGCAATCTGATGAACCAATTGTGCTTGGAATTCTACGTTGAGGCCTTATATAATTGCTTCCATCTTTATTTGGAATGTTATCATCATCAAAAAAGATAACTGAAGTTTCATCGCTATTTTTCTCATTTGTATTGAAAATAGAGTAACCAGTTTCACTCATTTCATATATAATTATTGAGTTTTTATAATTAGAACATGAACAAGTACAAGTTCCTATAAAAATTGCAATAGCGTAAGAAAATAAATTTTTAAATTGCATTTCTTTAGCTCCTATTAGTAATTAACTTAAAAGATAATTTGCTTTAATTAATTGTATAATAAAAAATTTGTAAAATTAAACAATATTTTTACTTTTTAGCTATTTCTTATTTATATGTTAAATTTGTTAATGGTTGTAAATCTTCTAATGTAGTATCTGATGTTACATCATAAATTGCACCTATTATGTTATATAAAGCTAATTTAGTACTTTTCAATGATGTAAATAAATATGTTATGTTTAGATAATTGTCTCCTGATCTCATTTCTTCAATGTATGCCTTTGAATGTGGTTGATTTGCATTAAAGTTATTAATTAATTGTAATGCTTCAAATGTAGGATTTATTTTATCGAAAAGGAAACTCATAAAAATGGTTTGTTTTGATTTAAATACATTGATGTCTAAGCTAACATCATCATCAAAGTGTTCTTCAGATGATATATAAGTTGAAATTATAACTTGATCTTTATCGCATTGTTTAAATTCAAATTTATATTCTGGATATAATTTGACTAAGTTTTTGTATATTTTTTTAGGGTTCATGTTTTTTTCTCCTTGTTTGTTTCACAAGAAGATAATATTATTAATTATTACATTATCGATGTAACAATTATAATTTTTTTAATATATTTCTTTTATGTATTCACCATAATTTTTTAATTCATCAATAACCCATTGTGGTGATAATATTTGAATGTCTTTACCAAAACTTAAAGCAAATGAAATAATACTACTTTTATTTTGCATGTCTAAAGATACTTTAACTGATCCATCTGGTAAGTCTTCGTTTATTTGATTTTTTCCATATACTCTTTCTTTTACTAATCTTGCTCTAATGTTTTTTGCAATGAATTCTATGTGTTCGTATTCTCCATTGTTTTTTAAGCCAAATTCATCAAAATATTTAGTAGGGTTAAAGCCTCTTAAAACTCTAAATTTTTCGTTTAGCATTTTGTAATTAATAATTCTATTTATTTTAAAATACCAAACTTCGCCTACTTCTGGATCGGTATTCCATGCTAGAAAGAACCATGAATTGTTATATATAAATAATTTATATGGATGTAGCTTATAAATCTTTTTTCCGCTTTTAAGTGAATCATATTCTATTTCAATTGCTCTTTTTTGTTTAATCGCAGAATCAATAAAATTATATCTATCACTAATTGATTTATCATTCATAGATAGTTGATATTTATCTACTACAATCATTTGCTCGTTTGATTGAGGTGTATTAATATTTGACATGATTTTTCCAAAAGCTGATAAAGCATCTTCTTTAGGAATAAAATCATGTTTTTTATTTATATAATTTATGCATTCATTTAGTGAATCTTTTTCTTTTTCAGTTAGTTTAACAGTAGGGAATAATGTTTCTTTAACTAATTTATATCCACCGTATCTTCCAGGAATACTTATTATATAAAATCCTGCAGTTTCTAATTCTTTTTTATATTCAATAATATTTCTTGGTGTTGTTTCTAATTGTTCCGCTAATTCAGATACTTTTAATGTTAATCCTGTATTTAATAATTGTAACATTTGAATGCATATTGATGTTTTTGACATAGTTTTTCCTTTCTATTACGATAATATTTAATTAATTAAATAGATAATATTACTTAATAAAATCGTATCATATTCAATAAATTGATTCTATTGCATTTATTAAATTAAATTAATTCGTGACATAAATGATGTAACATTAAAAAATATTATTTTGTTATGAAAGTCTTCATAGAAAGGTTTTATTTAATATGTGTTATTATTTTGTAATTGCTAAATGTGGTCATGTTGGTAAAGGGAAATATATTGATGTAATTTTTCCAATTATGGCTGAAACAAAGAAAGAAGCTAGTCAAATGGTATTACTTAAACCAAAGGTAAAAAAGCAATTATCTAATGCAATTAGTTCTGTTTTTGAAGTGAGTAAAGAAGAATTTGATGAACAAATGAATATTAATAAAGATGATATTTATATTCATAGTCATTGTAAAAAAGAAATAAAAGAAATATTAAATAGTGATAAAATTCAATCTTTACCAAAGAAAAAGCAATATAAAAATTCTTTTGAATTTAATTCTAAAAAAGATAAAGTTATTTATTATAATAAAAAAGAAAAAATCAAAAATATGTATATGGATTAATAATATGTTTGATGAAAATAAATTAATTAAATGTTTAGAAAATGAATATGATGGTTATTATATGTCTTCAAATAATAAAGGTTTATATTTTAATTTTGAAACTTATTCAGAGATATATAATGATTATTTATTAATTGGTATCCAATTAAATAAAGATGGATCTAGTGAATATAATTCTATTTTTAGTTTAATAAAATATGATTATAAAACTGAAAAATTAATAGATGATTTAAAAAATAATATTGAATGTAAATATGAAATTAATGTTTATTTTAAAGAAATTAATTATTTAGAAATAAAAAAATATGAAAAGACAAATGATTTTTCTAAACAAATATCTAGTTTTATTAATGAATTAGAAAATCCAATTATAAAAAATTTTATTTTTAAAATTAGAAAAAAATAATAAACGTTACATTGATTGTGTAATGTTTACTTAGATAATAAGGCTTGTTAGAGGTTTTTATATGAGTGTAGTAGTTGTAATTAAAGAAAAAGATAGAGTTTATATTGGTGCAGATAGTCAACTGAATCGTGCATCAGGTAAAAGAACTGTATTAGCAAAAAATAATTATAAGATTTGGAATGTTAAAGGTGTTAAAAATTGTGTTATGGGACATGTTGGAGAGGTTAAAGATAAATGTGCGATAGCGGTAATGAAAAATCTTGTAACTAAAAAAGATGTTGAAAAAAATAATATAAATTATGATTTTGTTGTTACAAAGATAAATAAAAAAATAATTAAAGAATTAATTTCTTATCAATATATAAGTAGTGATAAACCATATAGTGATTTGAGTTCGGCATTTGTTTTTGCATATAAAAATCAAGCTTATCTTTTACATTGTGGTACAGTAATAGAAATAGTAGATTATTTTGCTTTTGGTTCTGGAGAAGATGAAGCATTAGGCTCATTGTCTACTACCGAAGGATTACCTGCAAAAGAAAGAATTGTTAAAGCAATAAAAGCTAGTAGTAGATATGAATTATATGTTGGTATGCCAGCTGTTATAACCGATACATTAACTCAAGAATTTGAAGTTATATATGAATAAAGGGGGGGGTATTTATGAAAAATAGAGAAGAAATAGAAGATGATTATGATTTTTATGAAACATTTGATGAAGATGATAATGGTGATGGAGGACTTGATTATAAAACATTTAGAGAAAGATATGTTGATAATAAGCCTGAAGAAGAAAAAGATGTTTCAATTAATGCAACATTAGAATCAAAAACTAATTTAAAATGGCAAAAAGAAATAGATATACATCGTCATTTTGATACAACTATTATTTTAGAAGGAAATGTTAATGATAAACAAATTTATATAGAAGATGATTCTATTGATATTACTTCTACTGAAAATTATCTATATAAATATCTTCATAAAATTGGATATAATACAGTTATATTTTTTAATAATGTAGAAGGTTTTTATTGTAAACATGATAAAAAAGAATTTGATAGATTTTTTAAAATAGTAAAAAATGGTGAACAACAAGATGATGAATTTTATCAATCTAATTTAGAAGATTATCAATCATCAGCATTTGGACCAGCTTTACAAGATATAAGAAGTGCGATGAAAAATAGAAAAGAACCAGTTGCTATTATTATGACAGGTGTATCTAGATACATTGCTAATCCAAATACTATTTCTGATATTGATCAATTTTTTTATAGTAAATTATCTTTAGCAAGTAAAACTATTTCTGGACCAAGTAATAATGAATTACATAACATGTTATTTTTAATAGCAGAAAAAGTTAATGATATACCAGCATGGTTTTATTTAAATAATCCGTTAGTGAAAACTATTACTTTACCTATACCAGATTTAAATATTAGAAGAATGTATATTGATGCATATTATGATGATATAAATGGGGATACAGTTGAAGAAAGTGAAGATATAGAAAAAAATAAAAACTTATTTGTTGCTTATACAGAAAGTTTTAAACTTGTTGATTTAGATTCATTAAGATTATTAATGCAAAATGAAAAACTAAATGTAAGTCAAGTTTCTAAAGGTGTAAGTAAATTTAAATATGGAACTGATGAAAATCCTTGGGAAGATGAAAGGTTAAAAAAAGAATTATCTTCATTAGATGAAAAATTAAAAGAAAGAGTTAAAGGACAAGATAAATCAATTAAAAAAGCTAGTAGCATTATTAAAAGTGCAGTATTAGGTTTATCTGGTTTACAACATTCATCTTCAAAATCTAAACCACGTGGAATAATGTTTTTAGCTGGACCTACTGGTGTTGGTAAAACTGAACTTGCTAAAACTATTTCAGAATGGTTATTTAAAACAGAAGATAGTGTTATTAGATTTGATATGTCAGAATATTCTCAAGCACATACAGATCAGAGATTGTTAGGAGCGCCTCCAGGATATGTTGGTTATGAACAAGGTGGACAATTAACTGAAGCTGTTAAAAGAAATCCATTTTCAGTATTATTATTTGATGAAATTGAAAAAGCACATCCTACAATATTAGATAAATTTTTACAAATATTAGAAGATGGAAGAATGACAGATGGGAAAGGTGAAACTGTATATTTTTCAGATACATTAATTATTTTTACTTCTAATTTAGGTATGTTTAAAGAAGAAAAAGATCAATTTGGTTTTACTATTAGAAAACCAACTGTTAATTATGGTGAAGATGGATGTAATGAAAAAGAAGATAAGATTGCTGAAGAACAATATAATGAATATTCTAAAAAAATAATAGATTCTATTAATAATTTTTTTACTTTAAAAATTGAAAGACCGGAAATTAAAAATAGAATCGGAGAAAATTTTATTGTATTTGATTATATATCTTATAGAGCAGCTTTTGATATTGCTAAAAAACAAATTAAAGCAATACAAAAGAATCTATTATCCACTAAAAATATAACATTAGAAATATCTAAAGAAGCCATGAAAGATATAATAAAAGAATTACAAAAAAATGAACATATTTCTCAAGGTGGTAGAGGAGTAGGTAATGTTATTGAAAATATGATTATTAGACCTTTATCAGATTACTTAGTGGAGAATTCTATATTTTATAATTCTGAAATTAATATTAAAAATATTAATAAAGTAAATGGCAATTTTGTTTTAGAGGTAGAAAATGTTTAAATATGGAATAATCACGAATAGAGGAAATGAAAATCCACTTAATGAAGATTCTATTTATTTTAATAAATCTGTTATTAATGAAGTTAGTTATGAAAAATATGGTTTTTCTTTAAAAAATAATATTCATGCATGTGTTTTTGATGGAGTAGGAAGTAATGATTACGCTATATGTGCTTCTTCAAGAGCGGCTAAAGAATTAAAAGAATATAATTTATCATTGATTAATGATAGAAATACTTTAATTAATTTGGTTGATATATTAAATAGCAGTATTATTCAAGAACAAATTAAATATGACTCTAATATGATGTCAACTTTTGCAGGTGTTTTTATTAATAAAGGTGTTATTTATGCTGGAAATATTGGAGATAGTAAAATATATGTTTATGATACCCCTGAATATGTTAAAGATATGGGTACGCCCGATCGATTTTTTGAAGCAGAGAATGATATAAAGACCGGCAAGGTGCATGCTCATAATCTAAAGAACCGACAGAAAGCTATCTTTTTGGATCGGGATGGAACTATCAACAAGATGGTAGGATTTGTCACCAGACCCGAACAATTTGAACTTCTTCCAGACGTAGCTAAAGCTATCAAGGCTATCAATAAAAGTGGTTATCTGGCTATCGTGATTACCAATCAGCCAGTTATTGCCCGTGGTGACTGTACTTTTGAGCAATTACAGACAATTCATAACAAGATGGAAATGGAACTTGGCAAAGAGGGAGCTTTTGTTGATGCCATCTATGTTTGCCCTCATCATACAGATAAGGGATTTTCTGGCGAACGCCCTGAATATAAGTGTGACTGCGACTGCCGGAAGCCCAAACCGGGTTT
>URVS01000067.1 GCA_900551385.1 uncultured Mollicutes bacterium
TCTAGTGGTACCAGGAATATCTGTAACAATTGCTTTTTCTTGATTTAAAAAAGCATTTAATAAAGAAGATTTACCAGTATTAGGTAATCCCACTAAAGCGACTTTTATGCCACTTATAATATATTGAGATTTTTTAGATTGATTTAATAATTTATCTATTTCATTACTAATTAAAGTACATTCTTTTTTAACTTTATCAAAAGTTACTTCTTCAATATCTAAATATTCTGGATAATCAATATTTACTTCAATATTTGAAAGAATATCTGCTAATTTATCAATTAATGGTTTAATCAATTTAGATGTATCACCTTCTAGAGAATATAGAGCTAATTTTTTAGCTTCAATAGAAGTTGCTTCTACCATAGACATAATTGCTTCAGCTTGAATTAAATCAATTTTATTATTGTAATAAGCTCTTGAAGAAAATTCTCCTCTTTGTGCTAATCTAGCTCCTTTAGAAATAATTAATGATATTACTTCATTAGCAATTAACATTGAACCATGAACAGATATTTCAATAACGTCTTCACCAGTAAATGATTTAGGACCTTTATAATAAATTAGTACAACTTCATCAATAATTTCATTATTATTAACAAGTTTACCAACATAAGCATAATTTGGTTTTTCTATTTTTCTTGAAAATATATTTTGAGCAATTTCTAATGAATTATCACCAGATAATCTTATAACTGCTACTGCTGCATTAATTGGTGCAGTAATTAAACTAACTATTGTATTATTCATCTAATCCTCCTAAAGAAAATAAATCATTATAGAAATTAGGATATGATTTATTTACACATTCACTATTTAAAATAGTACATTTACCATGATTAATCACACTAAAAATACTTAAAGCCATTGCAATACGATGATCATTATAACTATTAAAAACATAATCACCATTATAACTAGCTTTCCCATTAATAATAACATTATCATCAATATAAGCAATATCAACATTAGCTTTTTTTAATTCATTAATCATATTTAATAATCGATTAGATTCTTTATATTCTAAACGATGAACATTTTTTATTATGCTTTTACCATAACAAAAAGCACATAAAACAAAGATGATTGGTCCTAAATCTATAATATTTTTTAAATCTATTTCTATACCTCTTAATAATGATTCATAAAATGTTATATTATCTAATGAAATATCTATTTTAGCGCCCATATCCATTAATATCTCTATTATTTTTTTATCACCTTGATAAGACACTAAATTTAAATTAGAACAGCTTACGTATCCTTTTAAAGAACCTAAACATGCAAAATACGCTAAAGATGAATAATCAATTTCTATTTCATAATTTAAATAATTAAATTCAGCAAAATTTTTAACTATCAAATTATCTTTAATAATAAATCTAACACCAAATTTTTTTAATATATCTAAAGTCATATCAATATAAGGTTTAGATTCAATATTATTTAATTTAATATAATGATTTTCATTTATTTCACTTATTAAAAATAAAAATCCAGTAACAAATTGGCTAGATTTATTACAATCTACAATAAAATCTTCACATTGTATCTTATCATTAATTTCTAAATAATTTTCACCTTTAATATAATTTATATTTTGTTTTTTAAATAGTTCTTCATAAATATCTAAAGGACGAGAAAACAATTCTTTAGAACCAACAAATTTAACCTTATTTACATGATAACAAACTAAAGGTAATAAAAATCTCAAAGTAGAGGCTGATGATCCTACATCAATAATGACTTCTTGAGGATAATTTTTTTCACTAGAAAAAAAAGTTACCTCATTACCATTAACATTAAATTTACCACCTAATTTTTTTATTGCATTTAAAGTACACTTAACATCATCACAAAAATTAACATTTTTTAAACATGCACCTTTATTTGCAATAAATGCAGTAATTATTGCTCTATGAGAATAACTTTTAGAAAATGGTAAAGTAATTTTCCCTTTAGGGATAAATTCTTTAACCACTTGATTCATTTTAATATATTTCCCTTCCAACAGCTTTTGCTACTAATCTTGCTTTTTCAACGATTCTATTATATTCAGCAAAATTAACACATTGAGCACCATCAGACCAAGCAAATTGTGGATTATTATGTACTTCTATCATAACTCCATCTGCTCCTGCTGCTATTGCAGCTAAAGTCATTGGTTCAACTAAATCTCTTTTACCAGTACCATGTGAAGGATCAACAATAACAGGTAAATGAGATACTTTTTTAATATATGGAACAGCAGAAATATCAAGAGTGTTTCTAGTAGCTTTAGCAAAAGTTCTAATACCTCTTTCACATAAAATTACTTTTTTATTTCCACCAACTAATATATATTCAGCTGCCATTAATAATTCTTCAATAGTAGCAGCATATCCTCTTTTTAATAAAATCGGTTTATCAATTTTACCTAATGCTTTTAATAATTCATAATTTTGCATATTTCTAGCGCCAACTTGAATTATATCTACATTTTTAACAAATTCATCTAATTGTTCTACAGATAAAATTTCACTAACAATTGGCATTTTTACAATTTTTTTTACTTTAGCTAAATCTTCTAAGCCTTTTTCTCTTAAACCTTGGAATGAATAAGGAGATGTTCTTGCTTTATATGCTCCACCTCTAAATATAGTACCACCAGCTTCTTTTACTCCTTGAGCAATTTCAATTGCAGTCTCTTCACTTTCAATTGAGCATGGTCCACCTATCATAACTATTTTTTCATGCTGCCCTATTTTTATTCCACATACATCAATAACTGTATCTTCTTTTTGATAATCTCTTGAGACCAATTTATATGGATGAGTTAATCTTTTAATATCACTAACACAATCAAAAGATCTAATTGCATTATCATCAAGTAATGATGTATCTCCAATAACAATAGCAATTCTCATATTGTTACCTTGAGCAATTTCTAACATTAAATTTTTTGATTGAACATAGTCTTCTAAAGCTTTAATTGTACTTTCAGAAGCATTTTCTTTAATTGTAATAATCATATTTACTTCTCCTTAATTTTCTTTATCATTTCATTAATTGCTATATGATATCCTTCTATTCCTTGGCCAATAATAGATTCAAAACAATAATCTCTTATGTAAGATTTTTTTCTAAATTCTTCTCTATTATTAATATCACTTATATGCACTTCTATTGTAGGTAAATCAGTAGCTTTCAAAGCATCTAAAATAGCAATAGATGTGTGAGTATAAGCGCCAGGATTAATAATAATTCCTTCATAATTACAAAAATAAGCTTCTTGTATTTTATCAACTAAATCACCTTCATGATTAGATTGATAAATTTCACATTCCACATTCTTTTCTTTACACCAAGAATAAATTAATTCAACTAATTTATCATATAAAACAACACCATAAATATTTTTTTCCCTTATTCCTAACATATTTAAATTAGGTCCATTAATTATCATTAATTTCATAAAGGCTCTCCAATACATAATTATTTCAATAATTATTGCATTTATATTTTAATACAAATTAACATTTAATTTCAATGTTATATATATTAATTTATAATGAAAACTCAAATATATATTAAATTTTAAAATATAATCATATAAATACATTTAGATTATATTATTAAATATAAAGTTAACAACATTTACAATTATGTTATTTATTTATTAAATCAATTAAAGTTTTATATCTTAATAATATATAAGAAGCAATATTCTTTCTATCTACATCAAAATTTATTTCATTCAAAACTTCTTCAATTATATCTTTGTTAATAGAAGGAAGATCAATTTCTTGATAAGCTTTTTTGATTTCTTCATTATTTTTTATAAAAGAAACAAACATTTTTAAAAAGCCTTCATTTGTAGACAATGGTAACGTTTCTATCCTACTAATTAAACATAAATTATCATCATAATTAGGCGCTAAAGAAACAATTTTACCTGTTTTTTTATCTCTCATAATTCCACAATTTTCATTATGTCTATCAACATTATTTAAAACAACATCAAAAAAACATAATCTTAAATAAGATAAAGCTATATCATGATTAATTTTATTTAATTCATGATAAATTGTTTTGTAATCTTCATCATCGCCAACAAGAGCAACCATCGGTTCAAAATTTTCTTTTTCAGCAAAATTTTTAGATAATATATATTTTCCATCATATTCATAATGAGCAGTTGGTAAATTTAATTTCTCAAATAATCGAGAATAAAACAATTCAGAAAATATTTCATTTCTATCGCCAACTTTATAAAGCCACCAAACACCATTATTATTTTTCCAACCTTTTTCATAACTACCGTTAGTTGTAAGTTCTGGTGTTAATATTATTTTATTTGGATAAATAGATATTAAACCTTTTAAAGATGTATCAAATAGCATGTCATTATTAAAAGCAATATCTTTATATTTTAATTTAGAATGTTTAGGTTTAAACCAATAATCATCACTAATAGAAGCCGCATAAGAACATAAAGAAATCAAATTATTATCTTTAATATTTATATTTAAAATTTTTTTTAAAATTCGTGAATTAGTTCTTCCACTATCAATTGAACGATATTTTAAAAATGGTTCTAATCTTTTAGTTCTTTTAATAATTAAAGGACATAGATCTTCATTATAAGAAATTAAATTTCCTTGATTAAATTCAGCAACAACTTTATCTTCTTTCATTACATATCCAGTTAATTCTCTTGCTGACTTAGATAAAACAATATCTCTATTACCATTTTTTAGAATTTCTTTTATTTGTTTTTCAATTTCTAATCTTTCTAATATTTGTTTATTTAATTCATCAAAATCTTCTCTTTTTATAATTTTAGAACATCTTTTCCCTTGATTAGAAAATTGATGATAAAAATATGTCTTACCTTTTATATTTTTTTTATATATTCTTCCTTGAGGTAAATTATTTTTTTTATTAATTAAATCATATAAGTTTTCCATATTTTAATCTTAGCAAAAGTTAACAACATTTACAAGTATGTTATTTATCTTAGTATTTTTTCAAATAAAAACTTCATTTAGTAATGAAGTCTTATTTTCTTTTCTTTTAATATTTTATAAATCTCATTAATATTAAGATTATTATTATATATATATGTTAAATATCCACTAACTTCTCCAGTTAATGCACATACTGGAATCACTCTAGTAGTTTCCCATGCTTCCTCATCTGAACATGAAACAATTCTACCAGCAGCAAAAAGATTTTTTATTTTATTATTAGTTAAAATACCTATTGGTAATTCATACCATTCACCAATTTTATTAAATACACCAATTACACCTATAGATTCTTTTTGATGTTTGCATAAATCTTTTTTTGATAATTGATAATCACCAATAATAGTAGATATTTTTCTTAATTGATTCATCGAAGGTATCATTGATATGTCATTAATTTTTCCTTCTTCATATTCTTTTAAGCACAATTTTTGACCTAACAAAATGTATTCATTAATGTCTTTTTGATTTGCATTAGTAAAATAATGTAATCCATGAGGATGATTATATCCACTTAAAGAAGCACCAGAATATTGGAAAATAGGCTTTTTTAATCCATTTTTATAAGTGGAAGTAACATAAGTTAAATAATTTAACCCATTTCTTGTTTCTAGTTTAGCTTGTTTAAAAATATATGCACTTCCTGTAGCGTCAACATAAGCTTTCCCAACAAGTGTAATTTTTCCTTCAATAGTATAAATATCTATTTTAGAAATAAGATTATTAACTAAATGTACTTCACTAATTTGACTTTCAAAATAAATATCTACATTTTCATTAGACAATAAATTTGTTAAAGAAAGTGCAAATAAGTTAGGATCGAACCATGTTGCATATCTTTTTTCATGTTTATCATTATTTTTATATAACCAACTATCTTCAAGAGTATTATATCCATATTTAATTGCATATCTTAACAATTCTTCAGCATTAGAATAAATTAATTGATGTCCTAAACCATCACATAAAGGTTCATACCAATGAATTAATCCACTAGTTGATAATCCGCCTAATAATGCATTTCTTTCAATTAAACATACTTTTTGTCCCATTCTAGAAGAAGATAAAGCAGCACTAATGCCTGCTATGCCTCCTCCACAAACAATTACATCATATTCTTTCATAAATCATTCTATTCGAATTAAATCACCAATTAATCCAATATGAGCATTTTTATTTTTTGCTTCATAAGAATCTTCTCTAGCTAATAACCATTTATTAGTAGCATAAAGCATTGAATCAAAAGAAGAATTAACATTTCCAACATTAGTGCCTTTTATAAGAGCTACAAGCATGATAAAACCTTGTTTAACATGGCATGGAGCAAAATGTAATGTAGTAGAATAAATTTCAACAGCAATTTTGCTAGGAACTAAAAAAGCTTCTAAATTTTTAGAATCATATTTACCATCAACAATATCTTCAACTTTTCCTAATACTAAAATAAAATCTTCATTAGCAACATTAATTTCACTACATTTATGATATTCTAAACAATAAACACTTTTATTGTGTCCAGAACAATAACCAAATTGAATAGGCATATATCCAAACATATTTTTACTAGCAAAATCAAATTCTTCTGTACTTTCTAATTCTTCATCGCTAGCTTTATAAATTATTTTATCTAAACATGGTTTTGTTTTCAAAATTTCTAAAGTTTTATTGAATGGATAATTAATTATTTTTCCATATTTTTTAAACGATTCATCATATATTGATTTTATTTTCATAAATAATTTTTAAACAACTCCTTCATATCTTTATTAATTAGTTTTACCCTACTTCTTGTTCTACCGCGGTGAAAAGGAGAATAAATAGAAATACCTATAGTTATTTTTCCATCTAATTCTTTTATTAAATGAATAGTAGTTTCATAATCATCTAAAATGCCAAATATCTCATTGTAATCTTGTTCATTCTTAATATTATAATAAGAATTATTATGAAAATAATTTAATACAATTCTTGTACAATTATCAACATTTGTTTTCACCTTAACAGGGTGTAATGATTGATCTTTACTATCTTCATCACTAGTAGAAAAAGTTTCAAATATCGCTAATTTCATTATAAACTCCTTTTTAAATTCGGTTTGTAGTTGTAGGATCAAAGAAATGAACTTTATTCATATCAAATTGATAAATTAATTTATCACCTTGACTAATTTCATTAGCAGAACTTGTTTTAATAACAACTCTTTGTCCACCAATATAACCATAAACAATTGTTTCATGGCCTAATAATTCTGCTACATCACATTCAATATTAATTGTTGTACTTGGATTTTTATTATTGATATCATTTTCAATATAAATATCTTCTGGTCTTACACCTAATATTATTTCATGAAGATTTTTAAGTTGTAAATCATGTTCATTAGTTAAATTATCTTTCTCTTCTTTATATTTCACATCAAGATTTTCAATATTCTTCTCTCTAGCTTCTAATTTCTTTTTATGTTCTTGAGGAATATTTTGATTAACTAATTTATTTCTTTCTTCTTCATATTCATTATTTAATGAGTTTAAATTTTCTTCAAAAGTTTGATTGATTTTTATTTCTTTATCTTTAATAAAATCATTTAGAATTTTTACTTTTTCTTTATCTAAAACTATTTTTGTTTCTTGATTATTTTCATCAGTAATAATAAAACTATTTTTAGACAATTTTCCTTTAAAGAAATTCATAGCAGGGCTACCAATAA